>JAEZGU010000042.1 GCA_023416855.1 Bacillota bacterium | reverse complement strand
GAGCGCATAACAACATTTGATTCAGCAAATATATTATCAGACGCTCTTACTGACAGTTATATTGTTGTAGTAGAAAGCAAGGATACTATTGATAAGGTGTTTCAAACACGTGTAATGAATGAGAAAGACAAAAACGAACTTTCCTATATTTATGGATTTGACGCAGAAGCAGAAGAACAAATACAAATTAATATAGTAAATAGCTTAGATGATGGAATTAGTGGATTAGAGATAGATGGTTCTGCAAGAGGGGCAGAATCCTTTAGAGATACATTCTATACTGTATATGGAGGGCTGTTCTTTTTAGGTATATTATTAGGGTTGCTGTTTATAATGGCAACTGTTCTGATAATATATTATAAGCAAATAGCAGAGGGTTATGATGATAAACAAAGATTTGAAATAATGCAACAAGTTGGAATGAGCAGAGATGAAGTAAAACATGCAATTAAAAGTCAAGTGTTGATGGTATTTTTTATTCCTTTAATTATGGCCTTAATTCATATTGCATTTGCATTTAATGTCATAACAAGACTTTTAGCTATATTTAGTCTTACAAATGTACCATTGTTTGCATTGTGTACAATTGCTTCAATTTTGGTTTTTGCTTCTATTTATATAATAGTTTATATGTTAACTGCACGAACATATTATAAGATAGTAAGCTAAGAATTTAGGCACTTGCTTTTTTAATAAATAATAGAAGGACTAAAGGTAATAATATTAGAAAAATAAATTATTACATGGAGGTCTAGATGGTTCAAATAGGTGAAAAGGCACCGTCATTCAGTGCTCAGGCATTTTATAACGGAACATTTAAGAATGTAAACTTAGATGATTATAAGGGTAAATGGGTATATCTGTTTTTCTACGGGGGAGATTTTACATTTGTCTGAGCTTCAGAGGTAGCAGCAGTTGCTGCTAAAACTAAAGAATTTGAAGAACTGGGAGTGCAGGTATTATCATGCAGCGTAGATTCTGTATACACTCATAAAATGTGGAATGATCAGGAATTGGCTAAGATGGCTGGCAATACGCCATTTCCAATGTTGGCTGATCAAAACGGTCAAATAGGTAGGATGTATGGTGTGTATGATGAACAAAGCGGGGTTTCATTGAGAGGAACTTTCATAATAGATCCTGAAGGTAATCTTCAAAGCTTTGAAGTTCTATCCATGCCAATAGGTAGGAATGTATTCGAAGGCTTGAGACAGATAAAAGCTATGCAGATGGTAAGAAACTCTAAAGGAAAAGAAGTTGCACCTGCAGTGTGGGAACCAGGCAAGAAAACCATACAACCACGACCTGAACTTGTGGGCAACGTATGGCAAGAATGGAGCGTTAAAGATTTATAAGTAAGTCGTAAGGGATGAATCTACTGGATATAAGTAGACTTATCCCTTATTTTTTAAAGTTTAGCAGAGCTAATTAACAAAAAGATAGATACAACATATATTGACTATATATGTTTTATTGGAGGATATATGGCTACTAATATTAATGAAAATAATATGGAACCTGTTAGTAGAAGAGGTTGTATCACTATAGGAAGGATAGCGCCTGATTTCACAGCGCAATCATCTCAAGGCGTAATAACTTTGTCCCAGTTTAGAGGAAAATGGGTTGTTCTTTTTTATGAGCCGGGAGATTTCTATGCATCAGCAACTACTGAATTAATAGCATTTGAACAATTAAGAAGTGAATTTGAAAAAAGAAATGTTCAATTAGTAGGTGTAACTATTGACAGTAACTTAGCAGATTTAGATTGGTTATATGATATCTATCTGAAAACAGGCATGAAAATTTCATATCCTCTTATTTCAGACAGAAATGCAGAAATAGCGAGACTATATGATTTAGTAAACCCTGACAATATTTATGAAGTAAGTGTTAGAGATGTGTTTATAATTGGACCTTCGCAAAATGTTCGAGCTATAATAACTTATCCACTAGCCACCGGATTGAATATATATGAAATATTAAGGTTAATAGACGCGCTTCAAGTTGTTGATCAATACAATGTAATTACTCCATCAAACTGGATGCCAGGAGACCCGGTATTAACACCTCCGCCTAATACATTTGATGAATTAATATTAAAAGTTAATGAGCAAGCAAATGTGAACAACAATTGTATTTCATGGTATGCATGCTATGAAAACATAGAATAAATTTTAAATTGAGCCTTTTGATTATTTGACTTGAAATAATTAGGGCTTTTTTTATTATTTACATTATAAATTTTATTATCAAGGGAACTGTTAACAATGACATTAATGTTGTGGCTGAAACAATCACTGCTGCAAATTCCTTTTCTTTGTTATAGCTCTCGGCAAGTATGGATGTCATAGCTGATGCTGGCATGGCAGTCATAATAATAACTGAGTAAACAGCTTTTGTTGGACTTCCAAGCATTTGTGATATGTAATATATTGTTATAGGAATTATTATTAACTTTATAGCTATTCCATAATATAATGTCCAATCCTTTTCATGCTGTTTAATTTTCACATTGGAAAGTATGACTC
>JAEZGU010000034.1 GCA_023416855.1 Bacillota bacterium | reverse complement strand
ACGGTATATATTGGGTACTTTGTATCAATTACAAGATCAACCGAACTGGCGTTTTTTGTTAACATAAAATCAACCGGTAGGTCACTACTACAAACTGATATGTTTTCAAAGGTTTGTCCCTCGGCTATTACATTAAAAGGGATAGCGGATAAAAGTTTAAGCAACCTTTTGAGAGCGGCATCTGACAGAAATATTTCCTTGTCCTTAAAAATACTCTGCTTCTTAATATCCCCGGTTAAGTAATCTATAAGGTTTTCATTCTGCCACATTTCGCACATATATGAAATTATTGCTTCATCACCTTTGCTGAAACTGTGTACAGCTGGATCAAAGGAAAAGCCTTTGCCGTAAACAAGCTCTTTCTCATTTTTTATGCTATCCAGGAGTTCACCCACATTTCTTAAGATATAAAGCCTTTCAAGACCTATTTTCATAGTCAGAACTGCAGACGGACCTCTCTTTATATGTGAAGGCTTTGTTTTAAGAAGCTCAAGAGTATACTCAACTTTAACCGGAGTTTTCATGCTTGCGGATTTGCTGCTGAAGAATTCAAATATTTCTTTGGCTGCTTTTTTCTGAGAGGCAGAATTGAAAAAGCCCTGTTCATCCTTTGACTTGATAAGAAGCAGAACCGCTGTAATATGCTTGCAGCAGCTTTCACTTTTAGTGTTATCGGGGCAGGAACAGGAATAATTTTTGAGGTGTCCTTCCCTGCTGAATTGGATCTGAACATTATATGGCCGGGTTCCCACAACTGTTGCATCAAAGAGCATCAGCTCTTCATTAAAGGATACTGCTTTTACCCGGTTTGCTTTATAGTATTCCATGCCTTTTTTAAATTTTAATGGCGTAGAAAGATAATATAGGCTGTCCTTGGATATTAGAAACATTCACTTACTCCATAATCATTTTTTAAGCTATCCTTTTATTATAACCAAAAATGATTATATTTACCATCGCCAAAAAAAGCTAGAATAATTATTTTAGAGAAGTTTGTAAGGAACCTGAGGACTTGGCTTTAAAGGATATAAGGAATTCGGTTTCTTCCTGACTGCTTTTTAAAGAAATGCTGCCGTTGCAACGCATAATCTCGCTTTTGACAATACTCAACCCGAAGCCTCTGGTTTTTGAGGGATTGTCCTTTGTGGAATACCCGGCATTAAAAATCTTTACCTGATCTGCTTCCGAAATAACCGGTCCGTTATTGGAAATGGAAATAAAATAACTACCTTCGCTAAAATAAGTGTGCAATAGAACAAACTTATTCTGTGTATCGAAAGTATACATTGCTTCAAAGGCATTTTCTATAATGTTTGATATGATGGTTACTGCTACATCTTCCTTAATATCTGCAGATGTTAAGGGCTCATCGAATTTGACTCTTAAATCGATACCTCTTTTTAGTCCATTATTGTACTTTACATTTATTACTGCATCCACAAAATCTATTCCGGAATCAATTAAGATATTTTTTGTTGAGCTTGAGTTGGCATATTTGCTTATATACTGTTTTATTCTTTCGGTGGAATCCTCTTTATTCAGGGTACATAGGCCCAATATAGTGTTCAGATGGTTTTTATACTCGTGACGTTCCTTAGCAACCATTTCATTGAACTCGATAAGCTGCTGGACATTTTCTTTTTGTAATTCGTGGGCATACTGGAGCAGCTCCAGCTTGGAGCCTTCGTGGAAGGCTGAAAGCATTGCGAGTATTAGAACAATATAGATAAGTAATGAGAATATATTAAAAAGATAAGCGTTTTGAGGATTGTTTGAGAGATATATGTTGATATATACTAGAAGGATCATAAATGCTGAGATGAAAATAAGGATATCTTTATATCGTGACTTATAGGGATTACCATCATTTAGCCAAGATATATTTATAGGTATTTTATATAAAATTACCACACAAATAAGTTCAATAAATTTTGTTATAATACTACAGATTAAAATATATAAATTATTGCTTAACAGCGAGTTTAAGGGGACGGAAGTAATTATTACACCAAACACAGATATTAACATTTCAACAATTGATATAAAGGTGAATATTATAATAATTTTTATTAAGCTTATGTAAAGCTTACCTTTAAAGAGATAATTGAGGGTTACCAATGTTAGGCATAATATAAGCAAGGTATGGAATCCGGAAGGAATAAATAAAGTAATCCAGTAAGTATATGTTGTATAAAAAAATGTGAAGAGGATGAATTTGAGAGTATTATTCGTTTTTACCTTATCAAAACTAGATAAAAAAGAAAACAAACAAATGACGATTAATCCTTCTAAAAAGGTAAAAAAGATTTCAAAAGCAGTATACACCTTTTGGTAACCCTCCTTTTTGCTAAAAGTGAAAACCCGTAAATACTTATACATTCGTATATATATTTACGGGTTTTAGTAACATTTTATAATTTGTTACTAGCCATTAATCTTTGGGTTCAAAATACCAAGCCATTTTTGTAGCTCCAGCTACTAAACCTGTGATAAGTAAGGAACATAACCCGATTGACTTCAATAATCTTTTTTTCAATAGAATCACTCCTTTCTTCAATTATTATATATAAATAATCCCTCTTTTTTACAAAAAAGTCAATAAAAAAATAAAATTTTATAATATTCCTTATATTCCATTATATATATTTTTAAATAACTGATAAATTGACAAAAGGTATACTATAATTATAGATACAAGTGTAGCTTGATTGGGAAGGAAAAAATAATCAAGTAGGATTAAAGAAGGAGTTAGTATTACTGCAAGGATTTTATAGTTACGCTTATTTTCCTGTACTTTTTTTGTTCTCACAGGTGCAATAAATATGCCTATTACAGGCAGGGCAGCAATTAATCCAAGCTCAATATATTCAGGAACGATATTTAATTTACCCACAAAAACACTGACCAACATGGTTGCAAGGGATACAAAAATACATGTTACTTCACTCTTAGCGTGATAGCCGCCTAGAACAGGCCTCAGAATCAATACTGCTACGAAAGCTTCCAGATATTCCAGTGTTGATGAAAAGAGAAAGAAAATTAATAGCATTAAAAGAAATTTATACAGATCAGAGAATATACAAACCAGACCATACCTTATTCTTTTAGCTTCAGCCTCAGAGTATTCCTGACTGCTCAAAACTGCATCGGCCACTTTATAGGCGATTTTTCTATAGAAGGTTATTTCCATAATGTCCCTCCATTTTTACATATTATACACAAATATTACCATAAAATGCAAAATTAATGAATTATTTATCTGGTAACATTTAAATAGAGAGACTGGCTTCAAAAAGCTTTGGAGGTAAGGCACTAAACAAAGAACTTATGGATTGACGATTTTGTATTCTAAGAATACTTTCAGCAAACAGAGG
>JAEZGU010000013.1 GCA_023416855.1 Bacillota bacterium | reverse complement strand
CATAGCCGTAATCAGCAACTTTCAACGCTTTATTAGCATTTTGTTCAATTAAGAGTATTGTCGTTCCTAATTTATTTATTTCTTTTATAATTTCAAATATGCCGTTTACTATTAAAGGTGCAAGGCCAAGGGAAGGCTCATCCATCATTATAAGCTTAGGCTTTGCCATTAGGGCTCTACCTACAGCAAGCATTTGTTGCTCTCCACCGGATAGGGTACCGGCTAATTGCCATGAACGCTCTTTAAGCCTTGGGAACAAATCATAAACTTTTTGTATATCATCAGTAATGTCATCTTTTTGTAAATAAGCACCTATTTTTAAATTTTCAAGAACAGTTAGGTTTGCAAATACTCTTCTACCCTCAGGAACTAATGTAATTCCCTTTGCAACAATGTTTATTGTATCCATGCCAACAATGTTTTCACCTAAAAAAGTTATTTCACCATTGCTTGGTTTAACTAAGCCTGCAATTGTTCTAAGGGTTGTGCTTTTCCCAGCACCATTGGCACCAATTAGAGTTACAATGGATTTTTCCGGAACGCTGAGGTTAATACCCTTAACGGCAGAAATACCGCCATAATTAACCTGTAAGTTTTTTATCTCAAGCATCTTCTTCCACCCCCAGGTAAGCCTCTATAACTCTTTTGTTGTTCTTAACTTCATCAGCAGTTCCTTGTGCTATAAGCTGACCAAAGTCTAAAACATATATTTTATCTGATATTTCCATTACTAAATCCATATGATGCTCTATCATAAAAATTGTAAGCTCGAATTCATCACGTATTGTATGGATAAAGCTTGAAAGTTGCATAGTTTCACTTGGGTTCATACCTGCCGCAGGTTCATCCAACAATAATAGCTTAGAATCTGTTGCTAAAGCTCTTGCTATTTCTAATTTTCTTTGTTCACCATAAGGGAGTGAATGAGCGATTTCGTTTCTTAAATCTAATAGGCCTAACTTTTCCAAAAGCATCTCAGATTTTACCCTCATTTCTCTTTCTTCTTTTCTTGACCACGGCATTCTTACTGTATATGACAAGAAATTACTTTTAACATGAAGGTGGTTAGCAATTAATATATTATCTAAAACCGTTAAATTCTTAAATAGTCGGATATTTTGAAATGTTCTGGCAATACCCTTGTTAGTAATTTTATCCGGTGTTAGCCCATTAATTTTCTCTCCGTTAAAGTATACATCACCTTTAGTAGGTTGATACACACCAGTTATTACATTGAATGCTGTCGTTTTTCCGGCACCATTAGGGCCAATTAATGCAACTATTTTTCCTTTTTCAACTTCTATGTTAAGGTTATTAACAGCTGTAACACCACCAAACTGCATAACAATATTATCTGTCTTTAAAACACTCATTATTTTTTACCTCCTTCGCTAACTTTTCTGCGGGGAGATCTTAAATTATTAAACCAATCTCTTACCATGCCCCATGAAAGCTCTTTTTGCCCTAAGAGACCGTTTCTGAAGAATAATACCAATATCATTAAAAGTGCTGAGAAAATAACCATTCTAAATCCTGCTCTAAATATTGGGATATTAACTCCAAATAATGTTAGAGGACTGTCAAAAAATCTTAAAACTTCCAAACCAATTGTAACTATAAAGGAAGCTATAACAGTACCGGATATACTTCCCATACCACCTAATACTATCATTAACAGGAAGTTATAAGTCATTGTAAAGTAAAATTGTTTAGGGTCTACTGTTCCTAATAAAGAAGCTAATAAACCTCCACCAATACCTGCAAAGAATGCACCTATTGCAAAGGACATAACTTTATGCTTAAATAAGCTAATACCCATTGCTTGTGCAGCAACCTCGTCTTCTCTTATAGCTTTGAAAGCTCTTCCATAGCTTGAATTGATTAACAAAACTATTAATGTAACTGAAAGTATCATCAATCCAAAGAAAACCCACATTGTAGGCATTCTTGGAATACTTTTTATACCAAGAGCACCATTTGTTATTGATTTGGCATTTGTTAAAACAATTCTTATTATTTCTGAGAAACCTAATGTGGCAATCGCCAAGTAGTCACTCTTTAAACGAAGTACAGGTATACCTATTATTAATGCAACTAATGCTGCTAATAGACCACCTAAAATTAAGGCAACAACAAATGGTATATGAATTCCGGCTAATACAGGATTTTGTGGTATAACATAAAATATAGATGCTCTATATTCTAAAGGAACAGTAAATATCGCAACTGTATAAGCACCAATTGCCATAAAGCCTGCTTGACCTAATGAGAAAAGTCCTGTAAACCCATTTACCAAGTTCATTGAAACACTTACTATTGTATAAATTGCCGCTAAATTTAATACACGTCTTAAATATGCGTCTCCAATGATATTTAAGTCCAGTAAAGTTATATATACTGCAAATATTATAAACAATACGATATATAATTTAATATTGTGATTTTTTCTTTGATTTATCATACCTTATCCGTCACCTTCTCTCCAAGAAGTCCTGTTGGTTTAACCAACAATACTATAATCAATATAATAAATGCGATTGCATCTCTGTATCCTGTTAATGCGGGTAGGAATGTTACAAGCATTATCTCTGACATACCTAGTATAAATCCACCAAGAACTGCGCCTGTTGTATTTCCTATACCACCTAAAACAGCTGCTATAAAGCATTTAAGTCCTGGCATAACACCCATTAAAGGTATTACTGACGGATATTTAGAACCCCATAATATTGCACCTACTGCTGCAAGTGCGGAACCTATTACAAAGGTTGTTGAAATTACTCTGTTGATGTTGATTCCCATTAGTCTGGCAGTTTCAAAATCAATTGAGCTAGCACGCATTGCCATGCCTATTTTTGTTTTATTAGTTATAAATAATACCACATACAATAAAATAATCGTTATTACCGGTGTAATCAAAGTAACTACAGATAATGAAATATTACCTATGTTTATTGCTCTTGTTAAAAATGCTATATCCGGAAAACCTTTAGGAACTCCGGTAAATAAATAAGTTGCTAAATTCTCTAAAAGAAAAGAAACTCCGATTGCTGATATCATTATTGACATACGGGGAGCGCTTCTAAGTGGTCTATAAGCCGCTTTCTCAATAATAACTCCTAATAAAACAGTGGCTGCTATAACTACTATTGTTGCTACATACCATGGCAATTTAAAATTAATCATACTAAATATCATAAAATAAGCTGCCATCATAAAAATATCGCCATGAGCGAAGTTTATTAGCCTTAGAATTCCATAAACCATTGTATAACCGATGGCAATAAGAGAATACAAGCTTCCCAAGGATATTCCGTTAGCTAGCTGTTGCATAAATGTTTCAAAAGTCATATTCATTCCTCCAAATAACAGCTAATAATTGGAAAGGGCGAACGATTGGTTCGCCCGATATTCATTTATTAACTATTTAACTTCAACTGTGTCAATGTAAACGAACTGTCCACCTTGAACTGTCTTAATAACTGCTATGTTTTTGTCTGCGTCGCCTTCTTCAGTGAAGTTGATTACTCCTGTAACACCTTCAAAATCTTTAGTTGCGTTTAAAGCATCTTTTATTGCATCGCCATTAGTATTGCCAGCACGTTCAATTGCATCTCTTACTAATAGATAAGCATCATATCCTAATGCTGCAACTGCAGGTATAATAGGTTCCTTACCTGCTAATTCTTTTTTATAGCCTTCAACAAATACTTTTGCTTCGTTAGTTGCTGGGTCGTTTTCATCAAAGAATGTAGAAAGCACTATACCTTCAGCATCAGCTCCGGCTACGTCAATAACTGCTGGATTTTCCCAAGTGTCTCCACCCATAATTAAACTATCAATACCAAGTGCTCTTGCTTGTTTAATAATTAATGGAGCTGCTGTTGCTGAACTTGGAGCAAATATTACATCTGGGTTTTTAGCTTTAATGTTTGTAAGAATAGCATTAAAGTCTGTATCATTTACCTGGAATTCAGAAATATCTACTACACTGTTTGGATCACCAGTTAATTCTTTAAATGCATTTATAAAGAAGTTTCCAAGTCCTACTGAGTAGTCATCACCGTTTTGCATAATAACTGCTGCTGTTTTAGCTCCTTGTTGTAATGCGTAGTTTGCCATTACTCTTCCTTGGAAAGGATCTAAGAAGCATGCACGGAAATAATATTCGTTTCCTTGAGTTACCATTGGGTTTGTACAAGAAGCGCCCATAGCTGGTATTTTAGCATCCTTAATTATATCTCCTGCAGCTATAGAAACACCTGATCCGTAAGAACCGATTATAGCTACAACTTTATCTTGTTCAATCAATCTTGTTACAGCTGTTGTTGCTTCACCTTTATCGCTCTTGTTATCTACTATTACAAGCTCAATTTTCTTTCCTAATACTTCAGGGTACATTTTATTTGCATATTTAATACCATCAAGTTCTTGTAAACCGCCACCGCCATTTTCACCGGTAAGTGGTTCAAATACACCTATTTTTATTACATCTGATTCTTGGTTGTTGTTAGCACATCCTGCAAACGCTGTCAGCACCATTAATAGGCATAATAATAATGATAATTTTCTTTTCATAATCTACTCCTCATCCTTTAATATTTAAAAATAAATTTCTATGATTATAACACTGAAAACCTTTTTACGCAAGAGAAATTTTCCGCCACGTCAAACACTACTGTATTCATATAACGGACATTGCATAATAAATGTTTTCATATGACGTTATAATTATTTTAATAAAACCTTTTAAAATACAGGTATCGACATAATAAAAAAAAAGACAACCTTTTAATATATTATATTAAAAAGCTGTCCAAGATATACATACTTATATAAATTTTGATGTTATTTCCAAAACTTTTTGCTTTAATACATTCTGGTCTTCTTTTTTACTTAACGCATTGTCTATAATACCTGCAAGATCAATCATATCAGTTTCCTTCATACCTCTTGTGGTAACAGCCGGTGTACCAATTCTTAAACCACTTGTAACAAATGGGCTTTGAGGATCATAAGGAATTGTATTTTTGTTAGTAGTAATATGGATTTCATCAAGAAGTTTTTCTGCTTCTTTGCCTGTTAATCCTTTATTTCTTAAATCAACTAACATTAAATGATTATCAGTGCCTCCAGATACAATTCTAAACCCTTTATTAGATAATTCTTGTGAAAGTGTTTTTGCATTGCTTAACACTTGTTTTTGATATGCTACAAAGCTGTCTTCTAAAACTTCTTTAAAACATACAGCCTTGGCAGCTATAACATGCATTAAAGGTCCTCCTTGAATGCCTGGGAATATAGCTTTATCAATCTTTTGAGCAAATTCATTTTTGCAAAGAATCATACCGCCCCTAGGACCTCTTAATGTTTTGTGAGTTGTAGTAGTTACAAAATCTGCATATTCAACAGGATTTGGATGAAGCCCTGCTGCAACAAGGCCTGCTATATGAGCCATGTCTACCATAAAATAAGCTCCTACTTCATCAGCTATTTCCCTAAAAGCTTGAAAATCTATAAATCTTGAATAAGCACTTGCTCCAGCTACAATCATTTTTGGTTTTTCAATTTTAGCTATTTCTCTAACTTTATCATAATCAATAGTTTCTGTTTCTTTGTCTACGCCATAAAATACAACATTAAAATATGAACCTGACATATTAACCGGGCTGCCGTGAGTTAAATGACCTCCCATTGACAAATCCATACCTAATATTTTGTCACCTGGCTTTAAAACAGAAAAATATACACCAAAGTTTGCATTTGAACCTGAATGAGGCTGAACATTAGCGTGATCTGCACCAAATATTTTTTTAGCTCTATCTCTTGCTAAATTTTCAACTTTATCAACAAATTCACATCCGCCATAATATCTTTTGCCGGGATAACCTTCGGCATATTTGTTTGTTAAATGACTTCCCATTGCCTGTAAAATATCATCAGATACAAAGTTCTCAGAAGCTATAAGCTCGATGTTGATATTTTGTCTTTCTTTTTCTTCCATCATTGCATCAAAGAGTTCTCTATCATTTTTTTCAATTAAGTCAAAATTCATAATATTCTCCTATACGTATAATTTTGGTAGTCTTTTGCTTCCTAAATTAGTAAGCACTTCATAAGAAATAGTACCTCTCATATTAGCTACATCTTCAGCAGTCATTGCTCCATCAGTACCGTCACCGTAAATAATTGCTTCATCTCCAATTTGAGGATTATCTACATTAGATAAATCCACCATAAATTGATCCATGCAAACTTTGCCCAATATAGGACATTTTACCCCTTTTACAACAATATAACCTTTATTTGATAACAATCTTGAATAACCGTCTGCGTAACCTAATGGAATAGTTCCAACAACTGTTGATTTTTCAGTACTAAATAAGTGTCCATAACCTACGCCTTCGCCTGCTTCTATTGTTTTAACATTTGCAATTCTTGCTTTTAACGTTACACAAATTTTAAATTTATATTCTTGTTTATTTACTTCATCAGAAGGGTAAAAGCCTGATAAAATAATGCCCGGTCTAACCATGTCGAAATAATATTCAGGAAGATCAATAATAGTTGCGCTATTTGCTATATGCTTTACAGGTATTGTAACATTTCTCTTTTCAAGCATGCTCATAAAATCTATAAATCTTTTTGCTTGCTTATGAGCCGTAGTTTTATCAGTTTCATCAGCTTTAGCTTGATGAGAAAATGCACCTTCAATTTTAATATTCGTTAAGTTGTAAATCTCCAATATTTTATCCGCATTTTCTTCAGTAGGTAAAAATCCTAAACGATTCATTCCAGTTTCTACTTTTATATGTACGGTTGCAGTCTTATTCATTTTTTTTGCAGTTTCATTTAACTTTAAAGCAAGATTATAGTCGTAAATTGTTAGTGTTATATTTTGATTTATTGCTTCATCAAAAAATTCTTCAGGTGTATAGCCTAAGACTAAAATATTTTTGTCTTTAATTTCTTGTCTTAGCTCAAAAGCTTCACCGATTACTGCTACGGCCAACATATCCACACCATTTTCTATATACATTTTTGAAAGTTCTATTGAACCCATTCCATAGCTGTCAGCTTTAACTACAGCACATACTTTTACATTTGGACCTACAGCTCTCCTAACCTCATTGAAGTTATGAATAGCTTTCTCTCTGCTTATTTCCACCCAAGCAGGTCTTATTTTTTCGTTCATTTTTTTTTAAGTCCTCCTAAAAAATTACTTGTAGCTAATTATAACAAACTGACACAAGTAAATCAATAAAATGTAAAAAAATACTATGAAGCAAAAAAATATTTACAAAAGTATCTTTATTTTATATGATATGAGATGTTAATAACAACTGTAAGGAGTTTTTATGAGTATATTAGATGTAAGAAGTGTAACACATGGCTTTGGCGCACGCGCAATATTAGAAAATGTGTCTTTCAGATTATTAAAAGGTGAGCATGTTGCGCTAATTGGAGCAAATGGTGAAGGAAAATCAACATTTTTAAATATAATAACTGGAAAGCTAATGCCTGACGAAGGAGAAGTTTTGTGGTCAAAAAGAGTGTCAGTTGGTTATCTTGATCAGCATTCAGCATTAAAGGCGGGAACAACCATTAGAGATAATTTGCGTCTTGCTTTTGATGAGTTGTTTAAAATGGAGCAGGAGCTTTTAAAGCTATATGAAGATATGGCAACTGTAGATGATGAAGAAGTAAACAAGATGATGGAAGATGCTGCTGAAATCCAAACAATTTTAGAT
>JAEZGU010000320.1 GCA_023416855.1 Bacillota bacterium | reverse complement strand
GTTAACAATAATAATGCATATACCAATATAAATACTTTTTTTCCCATAGCGCCTCCTTTTCAGCTTAGTTTTTGTTTTAATAAATGTTTTATACATTATATTTTATGTGCTTTTTCATATTCTACCATAATAAAAAGAACTAGACAATTTATATCCAGTTCATTTCAGAACAATATTAAAATAAATAGGTCGCTGAAAATGCTCTTTCTGCAAGGCACTGAAAGCTGTACAACCGCAGCGTAATCAGAAATACGTGATGATTGACCAGCTACACTGTAACGTAGCAGAAAAGATTTTTCAGCGACCTCTCTACTTATCTTTCTTCTCTGTAATAGTTCACACCACAGCTAGCAGGTTGTGTATTTTTCTTTGATTTTCGTATAGAAGTAATAACTAATATTAATGCTGTTATTATAAATGGTAGCATATCATAAAAGGCATTGGGGAATGTAAATATACTTTTAGGGAAGTAGTATTTTAGAACATTAAAACCACCAAATATGAACGAACCAAATATTGCCCTTTGGGGGCTCCATGAAGCAAATATAACAAGGGCTACAGCAATCCATCCAAGTCCGTTTACGCTGTTGCTCATCCATACACCACCGTTGATAATTAACGAACAGTATGCACCACCTATACCACAGATTCCTCCACCTAACAGAATGTTAAGATATTTAAATTTTGTTACCTTTATACCTGCTGCATCAGCTGCTCCAGGATTTTCTCCAATAGCTCTTAAGTTAAGTCCTATCTTTGTTTTGTTTAAATAAAAACCCAGAATTATTGCTACAATTATACCAAGATATACAAATGGATTATACTGAAAAAACAATTGACCCACTACAGGTATATCACTTATTCCAGGTATAAATATATTTCTTATTTGCTGTGTAATCATTTCAGGAAGCTTTAATGAATTTGTATGAGAATTTACAATCATATATTCTCCTATAAAGTTAGAAATTCCTACACCGAATATTGTTAATGTAAGACCTGTAACATTTTGATCAGCCATAAATGTTACGGTTAACACTGCATAAATCAAAGCACCTAGTAGTCCTGCAACAAAAGCTGCAGCTAAAGTGATTAAGAAATTATCAGTCATGTAACCAGCCATGAATCCAGCACAGGCTCCCATTGACATCATACCCTCAACACCAAGATTTAAATGTCCTGACTTTTCATTCATTATTTCACCTAAGGTTCCAAACAAAAGAGGTGTTCCTGCAAATACCGCTGCTACAAGAAAATTTATAAACTTAATCATTTTGCACCTCCCTTATTACCAAAGACAAATTTATATCTTACAAAAAACTCACAGCCTAGTATGAAAAACAATATTATTCCCTGTAAAACTGCTGCAGAGTAGGTTGACAATCCATAGGTTGACTGCATTACACTGCTTCCCTTTTCTAAGACACTAAATAAAAATGATACTAATAATATACCCACAGGATTTAAGTTAGCAAGCCATGCTACTATTATAGCTGTAAAACCAACACCACCTGCTACAGATGCAGCTAAGGTCATATCTGAGCCTGCAGCCTTTACTACACCTGTTAGACCACAGATACCTCCACTTAAAATCATGGTTCTTAATATTATTTTTTTAACGTTCATACCTGCATATCGTGCAGTAGATTGACTTTCTCCAACTACATTTATTTCATATCCTTGCTTTGTATATCTTAAATATATAAAAACAACTACTACTAATATTATTGCTACAATCCATCCAAATTGTATCCCTAATACCTTATCTAAATGAGCATTTGGTACGAACCTTGCAATTTTAGGAAACCCTGAAGAGCCTGGGTCCTTCCAGGGACCATCTCTTAAAAATGAAATTACATGGAGTGCTATATAATTAAGCATTAAGGTAAAAAGTGTTTCGTTTGTATTAAACTTTGTTTTGAATATTGCTGGTATTAAACCCCATAATCCACCTCCGATAAATCCAGCTACAAACATTATAGCCAAAAGTAACATATGAGGTAAGTGACTGTAGAACAATGCAAAGTATGAGGAGAAAACTGCTCCCATTATTATTTGTCCTTCAGCACCTATATTCCAAAACTTCATTTTAAAAGCAAGAATTACTCCTAATGAGGACATTAATAACGGGATCATAATTTTTATTGTTGCTTGTATTGCCATTTTACTTCTAAAAGCACCTGAAATAATTGTCCCGTACAATTCCACTGGATTATATCCAATCATAAGGATAAATAAGCCACCTGCCACCAAGGCAAATATAAAAGCCATTATTCTCAATCTCAATATTTCAAATTGAGATCTTTCTAAGTTTTTTACTGTTCGTATAAATGCCTTACTCATCCTCATCAACTCCCTCTATGCTGCGTCCTGCCATCATAAGTCCTATTTCTTCCTTTGTTGTATTTTTTGCATCAACTATACCCTTAACCTCGCCGTGACACAAAACCATAATTCTGTCTGATAATTCTAGTAATACGTCCAAATCTTCGCCTATAAATAAAACTGCAACACCATTTTTCTTTTGCTCATTTAGCAAATCGTATATTAAGTATGATGAATTTATATCAAGACCTCTAACAGGATATGCAGTAATAAGAACATTAGGGTTTGATTCAATTTCCCTTCCTAACAATACTTTTTGTACATTTCCTCCAGACATCATTCTAACAGGCATATCAACATTTCTTGTTACTATTTCCAGTCTTTTAACTAACTGCTCTGACAATTTTCTTGAAGGTTTTTTATCTATAAAAAAGCCCTTGTTTTTTTTATATGATTTAAGCATAACATTTTCAACCATTCCCATAGAGCCAACTAAACCCATACCAAGACGATCCTCCGGAACAAAGCTCATACTTATGCCTAAATTTATTATTTCATCGGGAGTTTTACCTATAATATTTTCTTTGTTGCATAGAACTGCCCCATGCTTAATCTTCATCAATCCTGCTATTGATTCACACAGCTCCTTCTGACCACTTCCGGCAATGCCTGCAACTCCTAATATTTCTCCTCTTCTAAGTTTAAAATTAACATTTTTTAATGCTTCTCTTCCATCTTCACCTTCTACAGATAGATCCACAACCTTTAATATTGTTTTCTTATTTTCAGTTTCAGGACGTTCTATCTTTAAACTTACAGGTCTTCCTACCATTAATTCTGTAAGCTTATTTTCATTAGTTGTACTTGTATCAACAGTATCAATTAATTTACCCTTTCTCAAAATTGCAACACGGTCACTAATTTCCATAACTTCGTTAAGCTTATGTGTAATAATTATGATAGCACTTCCTTGTTCCTTCATTTTTCTAAGAATTCTAAATAGCTTTTCTGTTTCCTGCGGAGTTAACACAGCTGTTGGTTCATCTAATATAAGAATTCTTGCACCACGATACAGCACCTTCATAATTTCTACTGTTTGCTTCTCGCTTACTGACATATTGTAAACCTTTTTATCAGGATCTATTTCAAGACCAAATTGATTACTAATGTCTATTATTTTTTCTTTTAATATTTTTGGTTTTTGGTACTTTTCCTTTGTACCTAATACAATATTGTCAACAGCATCAAACACATCAACTAATTTAAAATGTTGATGTATCATGCCTATACCTAAGTTAATTGAGTCATTAGGTGAAGAAATTGTAACATCCTTCCCTGCAACTGATATAGTTCCTCCATCAGGATAATAAATACCGGAAAGCATATTCATTAATGTAGTCTTACCTGAGCCATTTTCCCCAAGTAATGCAAGGATTTCTCCGTATCTTATGCCAAGATCTATGTTATCATTAGCAATAACACTTCCAAACCTTTTAGATAAACCTTTAAGCTCTATTGCATAATTTGTTTCATTTGTATTCATATTAACTCCTCTGAGAAAAGAATAGACCGGCCATTTAACCGATAGCCGGTCTTGTTTTAAATCAAAATTATTTTACGCTCACTGTTTTAAAATACCAGTTAATTCCTCCGGTAATAGTTGCATCGTCTAGTGTTTTTCCTTCTTCACCAATTGTTCTACCATCATTTGTTTCAATTACCCCATCAAATACATTAAAGCTACCATCAAGTATTTTTTGTTCAGCTTCTTTAATAGCTTCTGCTGTTCCTTCAGCAATAATATTTTCATTTAATGGAGAAATTGCTATCATTCCTTCTTTCATTCCGCCATAGTAATTATCATTTGTCCAATTTCCGTTCATGGCTTGTTCAACAGCATAGGTATAGTATGCTCCCCAATTCCATACTGCCGAAGTTAAAGTCGCTTTTGGTGCATCTTTAGAC
>JAEZGU010000278.1 GCA_023416855.1 Bacillota bacterium | reverse complement strand
CATTGGTATACCAACAACTGCTGCAATTATAACAGAATACCACTTATCCTTACCAAGAATGGCTGTTATTAAGGATTCAGGTATCCAATTATGTATTGCAGCACCAATACCAACCCCAATAAGTATATATTTCCAAACCCTTTTAACAATATCGGTAACTTGGTTTTTTGAAAATTCTATACGGTCCTGAACTGTCATTTTTTCTTGCTCTATATCAAGAGACTTATTTCCGTAAACAAATGATTCCACATATTTTTCAAGATGCAATTTACCTATTATTGTTCCGGCTACCACTGCCAATAATAAACCAACTGCAACATATGCTATTGCTATTTTCCAATTAAATATGCTTGCCAATAGAAGAATTGAAGCCAAATCAACTAAAGGTGAAGATATTAGAAATGAAAAAGTAACTCCAAGAGGTAATCCAGCGCTTGTGAAGCCTATAAATAAAGGGATTGATGAGCATGAACAAAATGGTGTTATTGTTCCAAGCAAAGCACCAAATATATTTGCAGGCATTCCTTTTATATTTCCTAAGATTTTCTTTGTTCGTTCCGGGGGAAAGAAGCTTTGAATATATGATATTGTAAATATTAAAAATGAAAGTAATATAAATATTTTAATTACATCATATATGAAAAAATGTATGCTGCTCCCTAAACGATCTTCAACACTCAACCCAAAAACATTTTCAACAAACATTTTTACTAATTCATAAAGCCATTCCATTTTAAGCAGCTGTCTGTTTAGCCATGAAAATATAATCATTTTAGCCCCCTAAATAAATATTTTATATATCGATAGCCATCTATATTTATTATATTCCTTACATAGACACTCGTCAATATGTTGTATGAAATTTTTTGATTTATTTTATGTTCAAAGATAGATTAAGGGGGTTAAGAACTGCATTAGAGAAAGCCATAAAAAAGTTGAAGTGATGGTGGAGATTATTTATGCTTATATACAAAAATTATTCTAATGTTATGAGACAAGTTGGAACAAAATAGGATAAGCTTCATATTATAAATTAGAGAATAGAGTTCTCGTATATCATATATGGAGTGAAAATTTGTATGTTAGAAAGAAATAATTACCCTAGTTTTGTTAATAGAGCAAGTAATGGGATAGAAAGTGCACATTGTCATAAACATAATACTGTTATTTTAGAGTGTGGATACAGACCACAAGATGCATTTTTCGAAATTGATGATGGATTTGTAGAAGAACGTCAAGAATTTGTTTTGGATCGTTTAAAAATAGATACTACTTGCTTGAATAAGCCTATTGTTAAAATTGAATTTTCAAGTCTTATAATCTTTGAAGCAGAAGATGAAGAAGGCCCTGAACATGAAGTAGAAGTTGATTTACTATTCAAATTAATCAGGATTTGCAATGGTGAAAAAGACTGTGTACAAAGTTGGAATTATTTGTATGAGATTGATGTTGAAAATGACATTGATGAGCTGGAAGTAGAAATGAGCCAGCCATTTACAGTTACATTCTGCGATAGACCATACCCAGGCTATTGTGAATATATAATGGTAGTTGAAGGTATAGACTTTGAGGGAGATTTTGACGAATTAAGAATAGTTAAACCCGACTTAAGTGCTATTGCATCATCATCTTGTGAATAAATACTAAAATATGATTTTATGTATTAAAATACGAAGGTTCTAAATCTTAGAGGTTTAGAACCTTATTGATTTGAAAACTATTTATTATTTTTTCATTGATAGTTTGATTCTCCTTGGCCGTTTACTATATCTCTTGGGTGAGGTGGTATACTAACAATAGTTTCCGGTATTGGATACTGTCCTGATACTATATTGACTAAGTTTACATCCAAATTTGTTTTAATTCCTTCAAATAACCGAATATTGTTGCATCTATACGGTGAAAATCCTGGAGCTACAACTGTTAAGTCATATGTAGTAAAATAATATTCAGGCCCTCTAATTAATTCACCTAATGGATTAGCAACTGGCAGATTTATAGTTACTGGGTAACTATCTGTAGACATATTGTAAATAGGTATAGTGTTGTTTTCTTGTTTTGCATAAATTGTTATCATTGCTCCCGGTACTATATATTGCCCTCGCTCAGTAAAAACAAAAATTTCGATCATACCATCTCTATTACTAATTGGAACTTGAAATTCACTCATAGAAACTTTATTGTTATTTCTATTAGTGCTGTGTAAACTATTGTAATGATCATCTATATTTGGCATTTGGTAAAAGTAGTTATTTTTCATTAAATCCTCCTTTTCAATTAAACATCTAAAGTATCGTGTTATATTTTATGTTAGTAGATGAAATAAGCCACAATATATATTTTGACAATTTTATAAGTTAAGTTATAGTCAAGTGGTTAATGGAAAGCTGAATTTTCATAATATCTTCATTATAATTATATATAATAACATCATAATGAAGATTATGTAAAAATAGAGGAGTGATACAATTGTTCAAATTTATTAAAAATTGGCTGGATAGATTAGCCAAGGAGAATGAAAAAAGCTTTGGAAGCGGACGATTGGATTGTTGTGATTTAAATAGACCAACAACAAATACAAACAAATTAGTAACTAAAGAAGATAAAAAATAAGCCATTCTTAAAAGACTGGCTTATTTTTTAGGTAAAATATTTATTTAATTAGGTGAGACAATAATATTATTTGCCTGACTTAATAATTGTTTATATGTTATTTTACATTATTGTTATGAAGAAATAATGAAGCATTTGTCCTATATAATTTCTTGTAGAAAAAAGTCATACTAAGTTATATAATATAAACAGCTTATTGCTAATATTATGTTGAGGTAAAGTACATATGAATAATGAGTTTGGACTTAATTATGGTTTCATAGACAAATTGACAGATAATGTATTGATTGTTAGTAGTGATGGAAAAATATTATTTGCCAATAAAACTGCAACTGAAATTTATGGATATACTTATGATGAAATGATCCAATTAAACTTGATTAATTTAATTGAACACATTAATAATGTTGAAGATGTACTTACTGATGAGATTGTATTAAATGTAATACATAACAGAAAAGATGGCACTAAATTTATTGCAGATATTAAGCTTTTAAATATTGATAATAGCAATAAAAATAGAGTAATAAGCATTTCAAAGGATGCAAATTGTATGTTTGATAAATTGATAAGTAATCAATCTATATCGAAATCATTTGAAATAATTGATGAAGCAATAATTGTATTTACAAAGGAATTAAATGTATATTTGTGGAGTAAGAGTGCTGAAGAAAAATTTGGATACACTTTTGATGAAATACGTGGCAAAAGTGTTTTGAATTTAATACCTGAGGATAGATATGATGAATTTGAGCATAAAATAGATATATTGAAGCAAGGTGGTACAATTGAAGGCTTTCAGACTAAAAGGATAGACAAGAATGGTAATCCATTAGATGTTTTAATTGCGATAACACCCATGTATAATTGTAAAGGTGAATTTATGGGTGCCCTTGGAATTTATAAAGACATAACAGAAAAATTAAGTTTGGAACATAGACTGAATGAAACAGAGGAACGTTTAAAATTTGCAATTGAAGGTGGAAATTTAGGCGTATGGGATTGGAATATAATCACCAATGTTATATATACTTCAAATCTATTTAATGAAATGTTAGGGTATGAAGGAAATAAAATTTCATATACATTTAACGAAATGATTGATAAAATTCACATTGAAGATAGGGATTATATTATAGATAAAATAAACAAGCTACAAGTGAAGTAAGAAATGTAATTATTCAAACAAATGAGAGTTCTATAAAAATAGGACAAGCAAGCAATGTTATATCATCCATTGCACAACAAACTAATTTATTAGCTTTAAATGCTGCAATAGAAGCGGCAAGAGCTGGAAGCGCCGGTAAAGGCTTTGCAATTGTTGCAGAAGAAATTAAGAATTTAGCACAACAGTCATCCATGTCAACAAAAGAAATAGATGAAATAGTAAATGAGTTGCAACAAAATTCTGAAAATGCAGTTAATACAATGGAGCGAGTTACTGCCATAACAGAGCAACAATATAGTAGTGTAGGTAAAAGTAAAGACAAATACATAAATATATCTAAATCCATGAAGGAAACTGAAAATGTAGTAAACCAATTAAATGAAGCAGGAGAGATGATGGAATCCATGAAAGATCAAATATTGATTAGTATGGAAACTTTATCAGCAGTAGCTGAAGAAAACTCTGCTGCTACCCAAGAAGCTTCGGCATCAATTGAAGAACAGGCAGCATCTGCCGAAGAAATATCGTCTACAAGCGAAGAACTTACAAACATGGCACAAGGTTTACAAACATTAATATCAAGGTTTATAATTTAGGAAGAGATAAAAGCCACTATATCCGTGAATGACAAGAGAAATCTTGCAAAATTTACGGATTTTTTTATGAATGTAATCTAAGTAAAAGTCAAATGCAGGGTTACAAACTAATCGAAAGAAATTTGTTAAAAATTTAATAAAATTGCTTTATTTTGCAAACAATGTAGAAAATTGTCGGTTCGTGTCGAATAATAAGGTAAGAAACTTATTTTAATTTTGCCTTTATTGGAGGAATCATATGAAAGTACTAAAAATTAGAAGTATTAAATTTAAATTAATTATTTATTTTGCAGTATTAGTTTTAACAGCAACTATATCATTAGGATATGTAACATTAATCAGAGCTACTGATGTAATAACTCATGAAGCGGAGCATTCACTGGAGTCATTATCATCAGATGCTGCGAAATTAACTGTAAGCAGAGTAGAAACTCAACAGAAAACTCTTGATATGATTGCATTAATTCCGGATATGAATACGATGGATTGGGAAAAGCAGGAACCAATACTTAAAAATATATTGGGTAAAACAAACTTCTTAGCTCTTGGGGTAGTGGATCTTAAAGGAGATGTTAAGTACTCTGATGGGACAGTTAACCAGTTAGGAGATAGAGAGTATGTAATAAAAGCTTTAGCAGGAGAACCAAATGTATCTGACATTATCATCAGTAGAGTAACAAATCAAGCAGTATTAATGTTTGCAACACCAATAGAAAGAAACGGAAGAGTAGTAGGAGCGCTTATAGCAAGAAGCGATGGAAACTCTTTGAGTTTAATAACTGAAGATACAGGTTTTGGTGAAACTGGTTACGGTTATATTATAAACGATAAAGGTATTATAGTTGCTCACCCTGACAGAGAAAAAGTAATGAATCAGTTTAATCCAATTGAAGAATCAAAAAATGATAATAGTCTTATATCATTAGCAAATTTGTTTAATAGGATAATAACAAATAAATCCGGCGTAAGTGAATACTCCTTTGAAAATAGAGATTTATATGCAGGTTATCAACATATAGAGGGCAGTAATTGGTTTTTTGTTATAACTGCGGCACAACAAGAGGTATTGGCATCAATTCCTGAACTACGAAACATTATAAGTAAAGTAGTGGGAATTGTAGTAGCCATAAGCATTGTATTTGTTTATATAATTGGTAGATCAATTACTAACCCAATAGTTCAATCTATACAAAATTCTAAGAAAATTGCCTCATTAGACTTAACTCATGATGTTCCTGCAAAGCTTAAAAAGAGAAAGGACGAAGTTGGGGATTTAGATAATGAGCTGCAGGTTATTAATGATGAATTAAAGCAAATAATTTCAGAAATTAGCAATACTTCTGCACAGGTAGCGGCTGCTTCTGAAGAATTATCTTCAGCTTCACAACAATCAGCATCAGGTTCAGTGCAAATATCTCATACTGTTGAGGAAATTGCTAAAGGTGCTGCAGATCAAGCACAACATACTCAAGAAGGCTCTATTAATGCAAATGAATTAGGACAAATTATAGAAGAAAATCAAATACAGATGAATAACCTTAATAAACAGTCAAATATGGTAATAAAGGTAGTTGAAGAAGGTTTAGAGGAAATAGAAAATTTACATAAAATTACTCAAGAAAGCAATTTAGCTACACAAGAAGTAAGAAATGTAATTATTCAAACAAATGATAGCTCAATGAAAATCGGGCAAGCAAGTGGTGTTATATCATCTATTGCACAACAAACTAATTTGTTAGCATTAAATGCAGCAATTGAGGCAGCTAGAGCAGGCAATGCAGGTAAAGGATTTGCTGTTGTTGCGGAAGAAATAAAGAACTTAGCACAGCAATCATCATTATCAACAAAGGAAATTGATGAAATAGTTAGTGAATTACAGAGTAATTCAGCCAATGCAGTTAATACAATGGAAAGAGTTTCTGTTATAACTGAACAGCAAAATTTAAGTGTAGGAAAAAGCAAAGAAAAATATAACCTTATATCTGAATCAATGAAAGAAACTGAAGCTGTTGTTAATCAATTAGGGGAATCAGCACAAAAGATGGAATCCATGAAAGATGAAATACTAAGTAGTATGGAAACATTGTCTGCAGTCGCTGAAGAAAATTCTGCAGCAACTCAACAAGCTACAGCAACTATACAAGAACAAGCTGCATCCGCTGAAGAAATTTCTTCTACAAGTGAAGAATTAACAAATATGGCACAAGATTTACAATCTTTAGTTTCAAAATTTATAATATAATATAATTAATTAAATCATCCGTGAAGGTAAGTATCCTAAATATCTTCACGGATGTTTTATTTTATTTTATATTTACTTTTATTGCTATAAAGTTTTTTTCATGCTAAAATTATACATATTAGTTTTAGTTAAGGGGAATTTGAAAATGAAGATTAAAATAATAACTGATTCAAGTTGTGATTTATCTTGTGATTATATTAAAGAAAACGATTTAGAAGTAATACCGTTTCCTTATTCTATTGATGGAAAAGAATACATAGATGATTTTGGAAAATCATTAAGCTACCAAGATTTTTACAATGAACTTAGAAATGGACGTCTGCCTTCAACATCTCAAATTACAGCTTTTACTTTTGAGAATGTGTTTAAAAAGTATATTTTAGAAGGATACTCAGTGATTTACTTAGGCTTTTCATCTCAATTAAGCCAAACCTTCAACAATGCAATAATTGCTCAAAACATTTTGTTAGAAGAAAATCCTGATGCAGATATTTCATTAGTCGATACAAAAAGTGCATCTGTAGGGTTAGGAGCAATTGTATATTATGCAAATGAATTACTTAAGCAGGGTAAGACAAAGAATGAAATTGTTAAATGGGTTGAAGAAAATAAACTCAAGTCAAATCATTGGTTTATAATAGACAGCTTAGATCATCTTAAAAGAGGCGGTAGAATATCTGCTACAAGCGCAGCCGTAGGAACAATATTAGATGTAAAACCGGTTTTGAATCTTGATGATTACGGCAAGCTAAATGTAGTACAGAAAGTAAGAGGCCGAAAAAAATCGATTAGAGCTCTAATTGATGAGCTACAAAATATAAAAGAACCGGAAAACCAAGTTTTATTTATAAATCATGGTGATTGCTTAAAGGACGCGGAACAGTTAAAAGAATTAGTATTAAAAGAAGTAAATGTAAAGGATGTTGTTATAAACTATGTTGGACCAATAATTGGCTCTCACACAGGACCGGGGATGCTCTGCTTAGTTTTTATGGGAGAAAAGAGATAAACACAACCTAAGATTAGAATATTTTATAATGGGTATGAAGATATTATAAAATAATCAAGGAGTTGTTTATGAG
>JAEZGU010000175.1 GCA_023416855.1 Bacillota bacterium | reverse complement strand
TGCACTGTGTGAAAATCCTGATGCACCGGAACCTCATAATCTTCTGGGGTTATGGTATGAGAAAAGCAGAAATTATGATCTTGCACGAAAACATTACAGGGCAGCCTATGCATTGGATCCAACTTATAAATCAGCGACTGTTAACTTAGAGCGAGTTTGTACTATGTTTTCCGGAAGACTAATTCCATTGGATTTTGGCGAAAGTCATGTAGAATCAAATCAAAATTTAAAAAATAAAAAAGAAACGGAGGCAGAATCCAATGTTTGATAAAAATTCAAATAATAACAAAAACCTATATATAGTTGCAGGCGGAAGCAGACTTGGCGCTAATGTTGCCTCTTTGCTATCTAAACACAATAAAGAGGTTGTTGTTATAGATTTAAATCCCAGTGCATTTAAAAAGCTTCACCCAGATTACAGTGGTTATACAATCGCAGGTGACGCTGCTGATATAAGTGCACTTGAAGGTGCCGGTATTCAACATTCGCTTGCAGTTATTGCTGCTACAGATGATGATAATACCAACATAATGGTTTCACAAATAGCTAAAATAGTTTTTAATGTTCCTATTGTTATTGCTCGTTTGTATTCAACAGAACTAGAAGATATAGCAAGTGAAAATGGTGTACAAGTTGTTTATCCCTATAAATTATCTATAGAATCTATAGAAAATTTTTTAAATGAAAGAGGGTGTTTAAGATGAAGATTGTAATAGTAGGAAATGGCGTAAAGGTTAATTTCCTTGCAGATTCACTTATAAAAAAGGGACATACTCTGGTAATAATAAACAATAATCAAGAGGAATGCGAAAGATTATCAGAGTCTAAGGATATAATGGTCATTTATGGGGAAGGCTCTAAAAAGTTTATACTAGAGGATGCTAATATATATGGTTTTGACTTGATGATAGCAGTTAAGTCTAATGATCCTGACAATTTAACAATTTGTTTGCTTGCGAAAAAAGTATTTGGTATTCCACGTGCTTTTGCCACAGTAAGCAACCCGAGAAATGTTGAAGTTTTTAAAAAACTTGGGATTAATACTGCAGTTAGTGCAACTTACGTTTTGTCTAATATAATTGAACAAATGGCTTTCGCAGACCAAATAATTCATTTTATGCCATTAGAAAATGAAAATCTACAGCTATTGGAAGTAGTGATGGAACATGGCTGTGATGTTTGTGGAAAACAGATTATTGAGCTTGGGCTTCCTGATGATACAATTATAGGATGCATATTGAGAGGAAATAATGCAATCGTACCAAACGGCAGGACTGAAATACATGAAGGAGATAAGTTGATGATATTTACTAATTCATCATCCTATGCTTATACGTTATCTGTATTAACTGGAGGTGTAAGACGATGAACAAGAAATATGAAGCCATATATATGTTAAAATATATTGGTGTAATGCTCATGTTTGTCGCTGGTATTATATTGCTGCCTCTTGTAATATTGCCATTTTATGCAGATGAAATAAAGTTTATTGTATACTTTTTAGTGCCAGCAGGTATTGCAGGGCTTTTAGGGTTTCTATTAAATAAGATCAATGTACCAGAGGATTACAGACTCACAACTGGTAATGCTGCTACAGTGGTTGTAAGCATTTGGATTATTGCGACATTTTTTTCATCGCTACCTTTTATTTTTTCTGGAATGTTGAATTTTAGTCAAGCTTACTTCGAAGCAATGAGCGGATGGACAACTACAGGACTTTCTGTAATTGATGTTTCAAAGGCTCCAAAAATATTTTTAATATTCCGTTCTATAATTCAATTTTTTGGAGGAGTTGGAATAGTCCTTATTGTCGTGTCAGCTTTATCTGAAAGCTTTGGCATGACCTTGTTTACTTCAGAAGGACATAACAATAAGCTGCTTCCCAACTTGGCAAAGACAGCCAGACTAATTATGAAAATATATTCGGGATATTTTGTAGCAGGAACAGCTCTGTATGTAGTTTTTGGCATGCCGATTTTTGATGCAGTAAACCATTCAATGGCTGCATTGTCAACTGGAGGTTTTTCTACTGAAACTTTAAGTATCGGGGCATATGAAAGTTTTTCAATTGAGCTTATTACAATTATTCTCATGATTCTTGGTTCAACAAATTTTTATGCCAATATGTTACTTGTCAAGGGAAGATTCCGAGAATTTTTCAAGCTAGGTGAAACTAGATTGGTTTTATTTTTCACTGCAACGATCACACCACTTATAGCATTTGCGTCATTATCAGCTTTATATGGCAATTTTACCACATCTTTGAGAATAAGCCTTTTTAATGTTGTATCTGCATTGACAACCACAGGTTTTTCAACAGTCAGCTATAACAATTGGCCAGATTTCTCTTATCTTGTAATGATAGTGCTCATGGTTATTGGTGGCGGAATAGGTTCAACTGCAGGAGGAATCAAATTAGAAAGGATTTATATAATTTACAAACAAATCAGCTGGTCAATAAAAAGTAAGTTTATGCCTGAACGAATGGTCAACAAACCTGCCATTTACAGAGCTGAAGGTAAAGCTTTTATAACTCACGATGTTTATAGCGAATCCACTAACTACACGTTAATGTTTATAGCTATATTGATAGTTGGAACAAGTATTCTGACTCTAACTGGATATGGCATTAAAGAAGCACTGTTTGAGTTTGCATCAGCCCTGGGCACTGTCGGCTTGTCAATAGGTGTAACAAGTATAAATACGCCTTCAATTGCATTATCGACTATGACATTCGGTATGCTTCTTGGACGACTTGAAATATTTGTTATATTCTATGCAATTATAAATTTAACAAAAAAATGTCATTACGCCAAATTTAAATAATTAATGTATCAAAAGCAGATAACCTATGCTCTAACTTTCGTTTTAACATAGGTTATTTCCTTAAGATGACTGTATAAAATTTATTATTCTATTACTATTTCTTTGTTATTTAAATCCAAAATAGAAACTGTGCATGTTCCACCTAAATTTTCCTGCACTTTTGTTGCCATGTCTTTTAATGCACTTTCAAATTCTGTTGCTCTTGTTTCATCAACTGATTCAATACACAAGAAGGCATTACTTGTATTTTCGGTGAGCATGGTTCTTACTGCTTCACGCCAGTTCCAACATCTGCAAATTGCACCCATATCATCCTTATATACAATTTCACCTTCATATGGAGGTGAGTTTTCTTCAGTACCCAGTGGTATAAATTCCTCATTACCAACAGCAGTAGTCAATCTAATATCACCAACAAATTTATCAATATCTTCACCGCCACAAGGCAATGCATATTTTAAAGAAATTGAGTTGTAAATATCAACCAATGGGTTAATGGTTCCTATATGGTTCCCGCTATGTATACGCTTTAGCAAAGCTTCAATAGAAGCTCTTACTCCTTTTTTTGTTTTAAATTTTTGGAATGCTTCTCTCCATACTTTTATTACAGGATTACTGCTAAATTCCGGATTCTGTAAATATTTTAACGCCTCGTTTTCTGCTTCTAAAATCATATTTGCATTTTGTTCATTATCTTTTATGTAATTATCTATACCATGACATACAACTACTCCAAGCTTTGCGTTTGGAAATATGCTCCAAAAAGATTCTTCAATAATAAACTTTTTCATTTAAATACCTCCAATATTTAAATGAATTCTAGCATAGCAGAATCTGTATGTCAATCAAGCTGTCACAAAAAATTCTGTTAGATTACCAGGTTATCGAGTAACTTCCTGAATGCTTTTGTGCGTCAAGCCTTATGGTATATTTTCCTTTTTCAGTTAAAGTAACTGTAAAATTAGAAGTTGGTATGTCCTTACCTTCATAGCTGCAATTACTCTTATCATTATTTTTTGCAATATAGGCATTAAGTGTTCCTTCTTCTGTAACAATATCAAACGTTACAACTACTGGCTGCCCTTCCTTTACAGTGACATTGGTTTCTTTATAACCTGTGAATTTATAATATGTCATTGACATTTTAGTTGGAGTGTTAAATTCACTTCCTTTTACTACAGTGTAAGAACCTCTTGAACAGCCAACCACTAAAAGTATTAATAAACTCATTATAATTATTAATTTGTACTTTCGCATTTTCTTTACTCCTTGCATTTTTCACAATAATATTAAACTTGATTTAACAGCATAGACTAATTATATTATACATCGTCTACATTTAAAGTACTACTAATATATGGTAATTTAATTCAAAAAAATTCCTATGGGATAAATCCCATAGGAATTTTCAATTATATATTTAACGCATTCTGCTTTGACCAGACATTTGTTTTTCTGCCATTTCAATTAAATTTTTAACCATGTAACCACCAACATAACCATTTTGTCTAGAAGTTAAGTTACCTTTATCAATCTTATCATAATTTTCTAAACCTAATTCATTAGCAATTTCTAATTTCATCTGGTTTAAAGCTTCTTTAGCTTCTGGAACTACTACTCTGTTACTTCCGTTATTATTAGATGCCATAATTATTTCTCCTTTTCCAATAGTATTTGTTGTAAGCTATTAATGTCTTTAGAGAAAAATCTGATTAAATAATTTTTTTCAATTATCTAATAGATTATATATTATTATGACCATATTTTTAAAAATTATTTTATTATTTTTTATAAATAATTTTCCTTTTGCTGAAATTTATAATTCAAGAGCTGAAAAAAATCCTTTGTAATAAATCGCCAATGATTTATAATATTGTTCTAATGCTGCATAATAATAGTACTTCTGTGAATCATTAGCATTAATTATTTTTTGTCTTTCATAATGTAATGCAAGAGCGGCACTTTTCAAAAATTCATCTTTATAAAATTTTTCATTATCTGTTTTAGTATTATCAGTATAAGATTCCATAATATATCTCCTTATAAAATAGGTAATATATTATATTCCAACAAATTTTAATTGCTAAAATTTAAAGCTCCATTTTTCTTTATAACCAATTGTTTCAAAACCATACTTATTATAAAAATTTATCGAACCACCCACACAATATTCAGCACCTAAAGGAATAGTTTTTTTCATTGCCTCAGTTAAGGCAATGGATGCAAGTCCTAACTTTCTATATTCTGGAACAGTAGCAAGGGGTTCAAGATACGCA
>JAEZGU010000143.1 GCA_023416855.1 Bacillota bacterium | reverse complement strand
CAATCATACCTCTTTGCCCTTTACCTATAGGAGCAACTAAATCTATCAATCTCATTGTTATGTCTTTAAATGAACTTTCCAACCTTAATCTTTTATCTGGATAAATCGGGGTGAGTGTATCGAAATCTTTTCTGTTTCTTGCAGACTCAGGGTTGTCATCATTAACTTGTTTAACATACAAAAGTGCTTTAAATTTTTCACCTTGCTTGGGAGGTCTTGTAATACCTGTAATTTTGTCTCCCGTCTGCATATGAAATCTTCTGATTTGAGATGGAGATATGTAAACATCGTCTTCACTTGTTAAGTAATTGTTAGTTCTTAAAAACCCATATCCATCAGGATGTGTTTCTAAAATTCCTTCAACCTTTAGTGCCTCATCGCCACTAAGTTCAATTTCTTCGACTATTTTTTCCGGCAAATTTGAGGTGTTAATTTCTTTATTTGTATATTCGTCCTGTTCATTTTCAAACACTTCTAAATTTTTTGCTTTTTCAGAATATCTTATATTTTGTTTTTCTATTGATTCATTTTGAGTATTTTCTGTATCGTTTGCCATATCATCATAATTACTTAATAAGCTAAGTAATTCTTCTTTTTTATATTTATAAGCATCACGCATGCCTTTTGATTTAGCCAGTTCTTTAAGCTCGTTAAGTTTCATACTGGCTAATTGGTTTTTATCCATAAAAACCTCCACTTCTGTTAATTTTTATCATTTATGGAATAAACAAGATAAGTGCTTGATAGGTGGTACAATAATATCATTTAATAATTAATTAGTCAAGAGACAACAAATAAAATATAGACTGTTAATATTTTCACATATAAGGTTGTATTTAAGAAATAATTGTTATATAATTAACATAATATTAAATCTATAAGAGGGTTTGCAATGGCTGATTTAAAAATTTGCGTAGGAAGCGCATGTCATTTAAAAGGTTCCAATGATGTTATTGAAATTTTCAAATATTGTGTTAATAGCAGAAATGTTATGGACAAGGTTATTATTAAAGCAGCTTTTTGTCTTGGTCATTGTACTGAAGCTGTTTCTGTAAGTTACAACGACAAAATTTATTCAATCAACATAGATAATGCTGAAAAGTTCTTTGATGATGTAGTTATGAAAACAATAAGGAGTTAGTATGAGAATTCTCGATTTTTACCCTGCAAATTGTAAAAACTGCTATAAATGTGTGAGAAATTGTTCTGTTAAGGCAATTAAAATGATTAATGACCAAGCTCAAATAGTTGAAGAAAAATGTATTGCTTGTGGTAATTGTTTTTTAGTTTGTCCTCAAAATGCAAGAAATATACACAGTGACTTGGATAATGTTACTCAAGCATTAAAGAAAGGTAAAAAAATTATTATATCTATCGCGCCATCCTATCTTGGTGTATACGATGAGCCTTATAAATTAATTTCAGTATTGAAAAACTTAGGTGCTACGGCAGTTGAAGAAACTTCAATAGGTGCTGCTAAAGTTACTGAGCTGTATAAAGAATTTTTAATAGAGACAGATGTCAGAAATGCTATAACTACATGTTGTCCAACTGTTAATATGATGATTCAAACATATTATCCTGAACTTATTAAATATTTAATTCCTATAGATTCACCTATGATTGCTCATTGTAAAATGATAAGAAAAAAATATGGCAATGATGCATTTATAGTATTTCTCGGACCTTGTATATCAAAAAAATGCGAGGCATATGGATATCAGCTTTCTGGTGTACTTGATGGGGTAATATCTTTTGAAGAGCTTGACAAGCTATTGGAATCAAGAAATATAAATATATCATCCTTTGAAGAATCATATCCTGATATGGAAGGTAACTATACTGGGAAAAAATATCCTTTGGATAGTGGTATATTGTCAGGTATGGAGGATGTTATACAGCAAAGCAATTTTACTCCTCTTTCAATAACAGGCATTGAAAATTTAAGGGGTGCCTTTGATGCGTTATTAGCAGGTGATTTATCCAATGTAATAATTGAAGCTAACAGTTGCGAAGGAGGCTGTCTTGGAGGACCTGCCATACCTAAAAAAAGCAAAAGTGTTTATGTCAGAAAGACAAAGACGAAAACAAGAGTAAATTTATTTAAGAATAAAAAATATGATAATTACACTGAAGATAAAACATTAAGTTATATACGTAACTTCAGAAATAAACATTATAAATTTATATCATATAGCGAAGACGATATCAGAAATATATTAGAAATGACAGGAAAGCATAGCAAGGCAGATGAGCTAAACTGTGGTGCTTGCGGATACGATACTTGCAAAGAGAAGGCCATTTCTGTTCTTGAAGGGCTTTCACATCCTCAAATGTGTATGCCGTACATGAGAAGCGAGGCAGAAAAAATATCAAATATTTACTTCGAATATTCTCCAAGCATTATATTAATTGTGGACTTAGATCTAAATATATTGGACTTAAACCCTGCTGGAGAAAAAGTTTTTAACATAAATGTAAATAATATAAGGAAAAAACATCTGTCCACTATTATGCCTGTTGATGATTTTAAATCTGTAATAGAAACCGAAACTAATATGGTTGGAAGAAAGCTTAATCTTGATAAATATGGATTAACAGTGTTTCAACGAATTATTTACTTGCCAAAAAATAAAATTTTGTTTGGCATACTAAATGATATAACAATGGAAGAAATGAAAAAGGAACAAATTATCAACTTTAAACTCAATACTTTAGAAACTGCAGATAGAGTTATTGAAAAGCAAATGAGAGTTGCTCAAGAGATAGCCGGTCTTTTAGGAGAAACTACTGCTGAAACAAAAGCCGCTTTGCTAAAACTTAAGAAAGTAGTGTTAGAGGAAAATGAAAGTAATGGATAGTTTTTTTGACATTAATTATAAGAGTATAAACAAGTATAAAGAAGAACTATGCGGAGATAAAGTCGAGTACATTTACGATGATGATGGATGTATTATTGTTATATCTGATGGATTGGGAAGCGGAGTTAAAGCCAATATACTTGCGACTATGACAACAAAAATTGCTGTTACAATGCTGAAAAACAATGCTTCCATTGATGATACAATTGAAACCATCATTAATACATTGCCTGAATGTAAAGTTAGAAAGCTTGCTTATTCGACTTTCACTATAATTAAAATCGACAATGAAAACAATGCTTATATTGCAGAATACGATAATCCTGCCTATTTTTATTATTCAAACAAAAGGATTATACCTGTTGAAAAAAGAGAAAGAATTATAGGCTCTAAGAAAATATATGAATCAAATATAAAATTAAGTATAGGTGACACGATTTGTGTTGTAAGCGATGGAGCAATACATGCCGGTATAGGACAACTATTAAATTTAGGATGGTCAAGGGATGAAGTTAATGAATATTTGAAGGAATTGATTAATGTAAATAAATCATCACAACTTATTAACGGTAATTTTATAGGAGTGTGTAGCAACTTGTATAATAACGAACCGGGCGACGATACAACAATTTTAACAATTAAGGTTAGAAAGCCTGAATTTATAGATGTTTTTATAGGACCTCCGGCTGATAAATCATTAGATAGTCAACTTGCTGATATAATGAAGAACAGTGATAACATGAAAATAATTTGTGGAGGAACAACTGCTTTAATTGCAGAAAGAGAATTAAAAAGAGAATTACAAGTGGACTTGGAGTCCATGAGAGACGATGTGCCACCAATTGCATATATGGATGGATTTGACCTTGTTACTGAGGGAGTTTTAACTCTTGGAAGGACATTAGAAAAAATTAGAAAACTAAACAAATCAAACTTTGAAAATGTAATAAAAACCAATGATTATGATGGTTGTTCTTTGCTTACATATATGCTGACTGATATAGCAACTCATATTAATTTTTATATAGGCAGAGCTGTTAACCCTGCCCATCAAAACCCTATATTTCCTATGGGATACAATATTAAGCAAAATATAATTGATAATTTAATAGATGAACTTAAAACAGCTGGAAAGCACGTAAGTGTAATATATTTGTAAAAGATGAGAAAAAAGGAACGACACAAGTTCGTTCCATACATTACACTTACTATACAAAAGCATATTTAGGTTTTTTGTCTAATACATGCGTAGTATCTATAAATCGAATAGTTCCTGATTTTGAACGCGTAACAACTGAGGAAGTTCTTGCTCTGTTATTTGCCATGTATCTTACACCCTTTAACAATTCGCCGTCTGATACACCGGTAGCTGCAAAAATGATATCATTGCCTTTTGCTAAATCCTCCATTGTAAGTACTCTGCTCCAATCTGCACCCCCTGCCATCTCTTTGCATCTTCTTTTTTCCTCTTCATTTTCAGGTCTTAATATGCCCTGGAACTCTCCACCTAAGCATTTAAGAGCTGCTGCAGATATTACTCCTTCAGGAGCTCCACCTCTTCCAATAAACATATCAACTCCGGATTCACTAAAGCATGTAGCTATAGCCGCCGCAACGTCACCATCACCAAACAATTTTATTCTTGCTCCAACATTTCTTGCTCTGTTTATTAAATCACTGTGTCTTTCTCTATCTTGCATAATAACCGTTACTTCAGTTATATCTTTACAAAGTGCTTTTGCTACATTGTACAAATTTTGTTCTATAGGAGCAGTTATATCAATGCATCCTGCCGCTTTAGGCCCAACTGCTATTTTATCCATATACATATCTGGAGCATGTAAAAGACAACCCTTTGGAGCAACTGCAACAACTGATAATGCACCGGGTAAACCCTTTGCAACTAATTTCGTACCATCTAATGGATCAACTGCAATATCTATTTCCGGAGCTCCTTCTTCCCATGTTCCTATTTTTTCTCCTATATAAAGCATAGGAGCTTCATCCAATTCTCCTTCACCAATGACTACTGTTCCAGCAATATCAAGTACTTGAAACATACTTCTCATACCATCAACTGCAGCCTGATCTGCAATTTCTTTATTTCCTCTTCCCATATATTTACCGCAACCTAATGCAGCGGCTTCAGTAACTCTTACAATATTAAGCGCTAATTCTCTATCCATATTTATCTCCCGTTCATTATTATTAAATAATATAACACATTTATTAATATACTATACTTTATATGATTTTTGAATAATTTTTTTTAATATTATTATATTATTTATTAATTAACAACTCATTGACTATACTGAGTATTTACTGTAAAATGATAGTAGGCAAAAGATTATTAGTAGGAGGTCACTATGGAAAAATTAATTATTACTGCTTGCCTTACGGGAGCAGAGGTAACAAGAGAACAGCAACCAAATCTTCCGCTTACACCGGATGAAATTGCAGAAGCAGCATACGAATGCTATTTAGCTGGAGCTTCAATGGTGCATGTACACGCAAGAGATAAGGATGGAAATCCTACTCAGGACTATGAAGTTTACAAACAAATTAAAGAAAAAATTGAAGCTAAGTGTGACATTATATTCCAACCATCTACAGGTGGAGCAACTTGGCATACACCACAGCAAAGAATGCAACCAATTGAGCTAAGCCCTGAAATGGCTACACTTAGTATGGGAACATGTAACTTTGCAGATGATGTATTCATGAATACAGAAGAAAACATCAAAATATTTGCAAATAGAATGAATGAGCTTGGCGTTAAACCAGAATTAGAATGTTTTGAAAAAGGTATGATTGATACAGCTATTAGATTTGCTAAAAAAGGAATAATCAATACACCAATGCACTTTGACTTTGTACTTGGTGTACCAGGCGCAATGGGCGGAGAATTAAGAGACTTACTTTACATGGTTGAGTCAATCCCTGCAGGTTCTACTTGGACTGTTGCAGGAGTTGGTAGATATCAGCTTCCACTTAATATGGCAGCTATAATGTTAGGTGGTCATGCAAGAACAGGTTTTGAAGATAATATTTATTATTCAAAAGGTGTTTTAGCGAAATCAAATGCTCAATTAGTTGAAAGAGTAGCGCGTCTTTCAAGAGAATTTGGTCGTGAAGTTGCAACTCCAGACGAAGCAAGAGTAATTTTAGGTTTAAAAAAATAAAAATAACACATAAAGGAGATTCAGTTAAGAATCTCCTCTTTTTATCATAAGGAACGACATCTGAATCGTTCCCTACTATTATTCCATTGCTAATTCTACTAATTTAACTATTAAATCCTTGTATTCTATACCTATCTTTTTAAGCATGGACGGATATCTACTTAAATCAGTAAGTCCAGGAATTGTATTTATTTCATTCAAAATTATTTCGTTATCTTTAGTTACAAACATGTCTACTCTTGACAAACCCTTGCAACCAAGTGCTCTATAAGTTTTTTCAGCTATATTCTTAGCCTCAGCTTTTAGTTCATCACTTATACGTGCAGGACAATGAATTTTAGAGTTATGTTGACTGTATTTTTCAACATAATCAAAAAAGTCATTTTTTGTATCAATTTCGTCTACTTCACCGATTATTAAACTGTCATTTCCAACAACAGCACATCCAATTTCAAAACCATCTATACCTTTCTCGATAACTACTTTATTATCAAATTGGAATGCTTCCATAATACCCTTTTCAAACTCTTCATAGTTTCTAATTTTGCTTATTCCTATAGAAGAACCATTGTTTGCAGGTTTAATAAATATAGGTGTTGAGAATTTTCCGTAAACTTCATCATAAAGATTTTTTATATTTAATTTGTTACTGTTAACGGCAGCTACATATGGTGCTGTTTTTATTCCAGCTGCTTCACAAATTATATGCGTAAATTCTTTATCCATGCATACAGCTGATGATGTCATGTCACAACCTACAAAAGGTATCCCTGCCATTTGGCAAAGACCTTGAATAGTACCATCTTCCCCATTTCTGCCGTGTAAAACAGGAAATAAACAATCAACCTCTATTCTATCAAATGAGCTATCCTTTTCGTTTAGCTTTATAAATCCTTTGAAATCATCCCCCATATTTAATAATACGGGATAAGTGTTGCTTTTTTGCCATGTATCGTTATTTATATTATCTGGACTACCTTCATACAAAAGCCATTTCCCTTCTTGCGTAATTCCAATCAGAGTCACATCATATAAATCAACCGGAACATTTTTTATAATTGCTGCAGCTGAATGCAATGAAACTGAATACTCATCGGATTTGCCACCAAACAATATCGCTAATTTAGTTTTCATTTTTGCCCTCCAAATCCTTTAGTGTATTTGCTATATATTCAAGCTTTAAAAATCTTGAACCCTTTATCATTATGGAACAATTGTCATTTATATATTTCTTTAAATACTCCAAAGCTTCTTCCTTTGTATCAAATTCAGCAATGCTTTTTATATCTGTATTATCTCTTGCACCTTTTGCTATAAATTTAGCTTCTTCGCCTATGGTAATTAATTCGTCTATATTAAATGCTGCTAAATCTTTACCTACATTGTAATGCATATCATGACTCATTTCTCTATAACCTAACATGTCTCCCAAGACAACAATTCTCTTGTCTGCCTTAAGCATTTCAAAAATATTTAAAGCAGCATTAATGCTTACAGGATTAGATTTATAGCAATCATTAAGTATGGTGCAATTATTTATCTTAATTATTTCATTTCGAAGTCCTGTTTTTTCTATTTTTAATAATCCTTGACGGATTTCTTCAGGGCTCATACCTAATTCTTTTGCTGCAAGTACCCCAGCCATTGTATTTAAAGCTTGATGCTTACCAAGTATGTCAGCATGCAACTCACTAAAGTTTTTATCATTTACCTTTAATGTTATACCATTTAAATCCTCATGGAATTCTGTTAAATACAATGTATTAGTATCATTTACTCCAAATGTTGCTTTTCTTATACTTTCCTTTATATAAGTATGCTTTACAGTATCTGCAATTAAAGGATCATCTCCATAGTAAATGAATAAACCATTGTCCTTAATGCCTCTAACTATTTCAAGCTTTGCTTTTGCTATTTCTTCTATGGAAGGAAAATTATCTATGTGTACAAGTCCAACACTTGTTATAATTCCAATATCAGGTTGAACTAAGTTTGTTAAAAAGTCGATTTCACCTTTTCTTTCCATTCCCATTTCTATAACAGCTACTTCACAATCCTCATCTAAACTGAGCAAAGTATATGGTACACCAATTTCTGTATTATAGTTTCCCATGGTTTTTTGTGTTTTAAACTTTTGGGACAATATACTTGCTGTTATATCCTTTGTAGATGTCTTGCCATTACTACCTGTTACTCCAACTATTTTCACTTTTAAAGTATTTCTGTAAAAGCATGATAACTCCTGCAATGCTTTTAAAGTGTCATCAACTAAAATAACCGCAATATCTGTTGGAGGATTAGGTTCATCCTTATTCCAAAGAGTTGCAATTGCTCCTGCATTAATAACATCATTTATGTAACTGTGCCCATTAGTTGTAGCTCCCTTTATAGGAACAAACAAGTTGTTTTCTGACACCTTTCTTGAATCTATGCTAATGCCCTCTATGTATTTATCCACATCAAGAAAATCCATATATCCTGCATTTAAAATGTCTGCTACTTCTTTTATCCTCATTTTAATCATATCTTCACCCACTTTTTAAAAAAGTTATTAAATAATTATATTGCAAATTACGCATATTATCAATAATAAAAAAGAAAATGTCTTATTTAAATATATCAAGCAGTTCCATTTATAAAAAATTAGCAAATATAGGTGCCAATACAACTGTTATCAGTCCAGCTACAGCAATTGACAAGCTACTCATAGCCCCTTGTATTTCTCCTAATTCAAGTGCTCTTGCTGTTCCCATGGCATGGGATGCAGTTCCAAAAGCTAATCCTACAGATATAGGATTTTTAATTTTAAACAGCTTACATATATATTCACCTATTACGTTGCCGGATATACCTGATACTGATATGGCTGCAACAGTTATGGCTTGTATGCCTCCTATTTCTCCTGATATGGCAACACCAATGGCTGTTGTAATAGATTTAGGAAGCAGTGAAGCATAAATTTCGTAAGAAAATTTGAATATCAATGTCAAAGCTAATATACCAACAAGGTTTACTATGGTACCTGCTAAAATACTGGTCATAATCGCCTTAAAATATTTCTTTAATAAATCAAACTGCTGATATAATGGAATTGCTAAGCACACAGTGGCAGGTGTCAATAAAAAGCTTATGTATTTACCACCTAAATTATATGTTTCATAATCTATATCAAAAAGAATCAATATAACAATAACAAGTAACATACCTATCAACAATGGATTTAGAATACTATATTTAAATCTTTTTCTTATAATTAATCCAACCATATAGGAAACCAAGGTTACAGCCACGCCAAAATAAACTGAATTATTTATTACATCTCTCATTTGTCTTTGCTCCTATCTTTGCTAATTATTAAATCAGCAACTTTCCCTGTTGTAGCCATAACTATCACCATTGTAAATAAGGACACAAAAATAATTGGTATGAAAATAGACCTTATGTTACTCCATACCTGAATTAGTCCCACAGACAAGGGTATAAATAAAATTGGCATTATTTCCAATAGAAAATTACCTGCTTCTTTAACCTGCTCTAATTTTATAATTTTTGTTTGCAGACAAATAAATAAAATTATCAAACCATAAATACTTGATGGAATGGGTATTGGAATGAATTTATGCAAAACCTCTCCTAAAAATGTTATTAAAAGTATTATCAACATTTGTTTAATGTATTTCATTATTGCCTCTTTCTGAACCTTTAAATAATAATCCTTATCATTATAACACAACAAAACTAAAATTCAACAAAGGCATTAATATCCAAAAAACAAAAAGAGACAGCTTCATATAAACTGTCTCAATGCTTATTAATGTACTTTAAAATAATCCTGGTACAAATCCTTTAGCAATATATGCCACGATGAAAGCAACTACACAATATACAGCAAAAGGAACCAAAGTAGTTCTTATAATTTTACCTTCTCTACCTAATAATCCAACTGTTGTACTTGCAGCCACAACATTATGAACACAGATCATATTACCAGCAGCACCACCTAAAGACTGTAGCCCTAACGTAATTAACCTTGACAAACCAACTTGACTAGCTACATTGTATTGGAATGCTGAAAATAGTATGTTTGAGGTTGTGTTACTACCTGCCATATATGCTCCTAATCCACCAATGAAAGGCGCGAATACAAACCATATCCCTTGGAATAATTCAGCAACAGCTGTTGACATAGAATTTAACATACCCATTAATCCTGAGTTATTATTACCTGAATTCAACATAATCTGAACCATTGATATTGCAAATACAAGAGATATTGCAGCTGGTATAACTTGCTTTAATGAACGTGACCATGTTTTTTTAACCACATCCATTTTTATACCATGGAGGAAAATGGTGATAATTGAAACTATTATGAATATGGAACCTGGTACATACAAGTATTGAAATGAGAATTTTAATGTTGTTCCCAAAATACCGTTCCAGCTTATTGCTAAACCAGTTAGTATACCTTTAAGACCAAGTGAGGATACTCTGCTTACTACTAATATTAAAGAAACTAACAAGTAAGGCGTCCAAGCTTTTAATAAACTCATAGATTTTACATTATTTGACTCAGTTAAAGCTACTTCTTTGTTAGATTTCCATTTGCTGTCCCATTTGTCTTGAGGTTCAAAATCCCATACATTTTTCGGACAAAGAAAACCTTTTCTCGCTGCTGATACAACTATAATTAGTGAAATCAGTGCTCCAAGTAATGAAGGTAGCTCTGGACCAAAGAATATTGCAATTAGAAGATATGGTATTACAAAGGATAATCCAGCGAATATTGCAAATGGTGCAACCTCAAATGCGTCCTTAAAGGATTTGTTTTTACCAAATAATTTAGTAAGTACCATCACTATTATTAGTGGTATAAACATACCCATTATTGAATGAGGAATTGCAGCCCAAATACCAGCTTTGTGTATAAATTCTGCTGATGTCATACCTGCTGCCTCAATTTCTGCTATAGTTTCAGGATTCAATAATGTTGAAGTTCCCCCTAAAATAGGTGTTCCAACAGCTCCAAAAGTAACAGGTGTGCTATTTGCAATTAATGCAACTATTGCAGCTGCTAAAGGTGGGAATCCTAACCCTACAAGTAGTGGGCCAGCTAAAGCAGCTGGTGTTCCAAAGCCTGCAGCTCCTTCTATAAAAGCGCCGAACAAAAATGCTACAATTATTGCTTGAATTCTTTTATCCGGTGATATACCATAAAAGCCATTGCTTATTACTTTCATAGCGCCACTGTTTTCTAAGGTATTCATTAACAAAATAGCGCCAAATACAATAACTAAAATATTGAAAGCACTAAGTCCACCAAAAACAGTAGCACCTGCCACCCAATCAAATGGCATCTTCCATACACCTAAACCTAATATTACTGCTGCCAACCATGCCAAAGGCATTACTTTTTTTGCTGGCCAATCAAAGCCAACCATTAAAACTATTGTAATTGCTATAGGTATTGCTCCAATTAATGCATATCCGTACATATTACCCTCCTATTTTATATTTGCAAAAGCTAAACAACCTAAGTTATTTAACTGTACAATTTAACTCTAAAATTTGATCCTATTTTACCAGGGTTCATTATTTCGTTAGGGTCAAACGCTAATTTAATTCCTCTAAAAAGCTTCATGCCCTCTTCTTTAAATTCTTCTTCTAAATAAGGTAATTTTGCAAATCCTATTCCGTGCTCACCTGATACAGCTCCGCCCATTTCAAACGCCTTGCTATACATTTTTTCAAATACAGCCTCAGCTTTCTTATTCCATGTTTCGTCATCCATTTCATCTCTTAGGATGTATACATGAAGATTTCCATCTCCTGCATGACCAAAGCTACTGATTCGTAAATTAAATTCTTTTTGCAATTCATTTGTATATATAATGAAATCTGCTACTCTATTTCTTGGAACTACAACATCACATTCATCCATTTGTGTGGTTGAAGCTTTTATAGCCTCTAAGAATGCACCTCTTGCAGACCATATAGAATCATGTCTTTCATCTGTGTCAGAAATAAGCACGTCTAAAGCTCCACATTCTAAGCAAATTTCAGCTACCTTTTCATAAGCAGCTTCTATTTCATCCTTTGAGTTTCCATCAAACTGAAGAAGCAAATATGCATCTGATGAATTGTCTGGAAACTTCTTGCCTAAGAATTCTTCTGCTGCTAATATTACATTCCCTTGCATGAATTCTATTGCGGTAGGTATATTCTTTGACTTAATTACCTCCGGTACTGTTTTAATAGCAGAAGTTAAATCTTTGAAAGGAATTAACAAGCTTAATTTATATTTTGGCTTTGGTAATAGCTTTAAAATCAACTTACTTACTACGCCAAGAGTTCCTTCAGAGCCAACAACAAAATCCTTTAAGCTGTATCCGGAGCTGTTCTTAACAATTTTTCCTCCGAAATTCATAATTTCTCCATTAGGCAAAACAAACTCCATACCTCTAACATAATCTCTGGTTACGCCATATTTCACAGCTCTCATACCACCAGCATTAGTAGATATATTGCCACCGATTGAAGCGCTTTTCTCACCTGGATCTGGAGGATAAAACAAATCATTAGCCTCAACAAAAGCAGTTAATTCCATTAGCAACACACCGGGTTCAACTGTAACTGTTAGATTTTCTTCATCTATTTCAAGTATTCTATTCATTTTTTCTGTACTAATCATAATACCACCACATAGAGGGACTGCCCCACCTACAAGACCTGTTCCCTGACCTCTTGTAGTTACTGGTATTAATTTTTCATTAGCGTACTTTAGTATTTTAGAAATTTCTTCAGCATTAATAGGTTTTAATAAGACATCAGGATATCTTTCTATGCCTGCAAGCTCATCTCTGCTGTAATCATGGTGAATATTCTCATTCCCTATGAAAATTCTATCCTCATCTATAACAGTTTTTAAATATTCAATATCATTAGTGTCGATTTTTTTGTATTTGCTCATGGTCATACTATTCCTCCTCCTAAAATACTTGATTTATCCATCGTTTCTAACCTTTCAATCAATTGCGGTATAATTTCATAAATATCGCCTATAACTGAGTAGTTAGCCACATTAAATATTGGTGCTTTTGGATCTGTGTTTATTGCAATAATTTGTTCAGAGTTTTTCATTCCAGCTATAAATTGTACTGAACCACTTACACCACATGTAATAATTAATTTTGGCTTTACTGTTCTACCAGATAAACCAATTTGAACCTTTGGATCTGTCCATCCAGCTTCTATTAATGGTCTTGTACTTGCTACCATACCACCTAATTTATCAGCAAGCTGTTTTATCATGGTTAAGTCTTCTTCCTTTTTAATTCCATTGCCAGCTACTACTAATACATCTGAATCCTCTATATATTTAGCCTTAGGCTTTTCCTTGCTATCTAATATGCTTATACTTGAAGCAAGTAATTCTACAGGTATATCACAGCTAACTAATTGACCTTTTGCTTCTTCGTTTCTTTCAAGAGCTGAAAATATTTTATATCTAACAGTAGCAAATTGTGGTCTGTTGTTTGGTGTTTTAATTTGAGCCATTATATTTCCACCAAATGCAGGTCTGATTTGAACTAAGTCAGTGTTGTCTTCAATATCTAAACTTGTGCAATCTGCAGTTAAGCCTGTGCTGAATCTTGCTGCCACTCTTGGAGCTAAGCTTCTTCCTATTGTTGTTCCTCCCACCAAGACTACTGATGGGCTGTTGTTTTTAATAAAGTGTTCAAATACTGCAGCGTATGGCTCAATACGATAGTCCTCTAATTCCTTATAATCATATAAAAATACTTTATCTGCTCCATAGTGTAATAGTTCCTGTGCGGTTTCTCCAATGTTGTATCCTGCATATAAGCAAAATACTTCATGTCCAATTTTATCTGCTAATTCTCTTGCTTTTCCTAATAGCTCCAAAGTAACTGGATGTATATTTCCGTAAGTGTGTTCAACATATACGACTACTCCATTCCAAAGAGACTTATCTATTTCCTTTTTTTCCTCTTCAACAAACTTAAATATCTCCGGTTTTTGTTTTGTACAAATTTTACACATTTTACATGCACTATTAATGTCAAGCTTACCAGCATTATACTCAATTGCACCGAAGGGACAAATGCTTTCTATGTCTTTTCCTTCTGTTTCGTTAAATTTAATATTTTGATTAATATCAATTCTAGCCATTACTTACATCCTCCTATCTAAGATAAAATTTTAAGTTCCCAAATTTTTTCTGCTATCTTTGTTGAAAGCTCTTGAGATGAACCTTCCCATACTTCTGTACTATCATTAGACACAGGAGGAAAAATCTTTACAACTCTAGTTGGCGAACCATTAGCTCCATACTTTTGTTCATCAGTATCTTCAAAATCCTTTACACCGAATGCGGCAATATCTTTATTTTTAGTTGCCTTTTTCAGTTTGTAAGATGGTAATCTTGGTTGATTTAAATCTTTTTCAACTGAAATCAAACAAGGCAGCTTAATTTTGATTGTTTGTATCATAGTAGGCATATCAACATCCACAACTATATACTCATCATTTATTTCTAAAATTTTTAGTACGTTGTTTGTATGCGGTATATTTAATAATTCTGCAATTGCTGCTCCTACCTGAGCTGTATCACCATCAGTGGTTTGTTTGCCACATATAATTAAATCAGATTTTCCAACTTTTTTTATACCTTCAGATAAGGCTTTTGATGTAGCTAAAACATCAGAACCAGCGCATTTTCTATCTGTTATTAAAAAACCGTCATCTGCTCCCATTGCAAATGATTCTCTCAAAATTGATACGGCTTGGTTTGGTCCCATAGTTATTACATTAACGGTTGCCTTTGTTTTTTCCTTAATCCTTATTGCTTCTTCAATTGCATATAAATCGTATGGATTAATTTTTGAATCCACGCCATCACGCTTTAAATTTCCGGTTCTTTCATCAATTTCTACTTCTGAAGTACTTGGTACTTGTTTAATACATACTGTTATATTCATTTAAACCTCCATACTTAATTGTTAAATTCAATAGCTCCATTAAATGTAGTTCATACAATAAACTTCTTCTTTTTATTTGAAAACGATTTCTGTGTGTAATTATATGCGGAATTAAAAAAAAGATAAATGGTCTAAAAACCATTTATCTTTGCTTGTCCTTTGTTCTTTGTAACACATAATTTTCTTTATGAAACATATTTTTTTAGTATTAACGCAATCCTTAAAGCCATGAATTCTCTATGATTTCGCATATCATATCCTGTTTTCTCACTTAATTTGTTAATTTTATACTGAAGTGTATTTTTGTGAATAAATAATTCTTGAGATATTAATTTTAATGAACCATTATGTTTTTCATATAGCTCTATAATTTTCCCCATATCTTTTATTTCAGAGGTATCTAAATTAGAAAATATCTTCTCTACATATTCTTCCATAACAGCTGTAGGCATTTTACTAAGTATGATTTCAATATCAAAATCCTCATAGTAAGTAATATTTTCTTTTGTAACAACCATTGACCACTTTAATGCATCCATTGCCTTTAAATATGATATTCTAAGCCTATTTATTTCAGTTTGTTTATCTCCTATACCAAACCTCATATTTAAATTTATTTTTTTCTTTATTTCACTTTTTGCCTTTAAAATTTGTTCATTACAATAATTCTTCGAATCACCCTCTAATATCATAACAATATTGTTGCCGGTCAAAGAAATAATCGTATTATTATTTTTAAGTGTAGATCTGAAAATTCTAAATACCTCATCTATATTTCTTACTACTTTACTATCACTGCCTATAATAGTTGAAACGATAACGAAGCGTGAAATTTTATTTTTTATGCCAAATAAGCTCTCGTACCTATTTATTTGATTTTCATCTATATTAGTTTCACTAAACAATAAAGATTCTAAAATCATTCTATCTTTTTTTATCTCACTGTTTTCAAGGTCTTTAGCATAACCGGACTTAATAAAAATTTCTGTCAATCTTTTTATAATTTTTACATACTTTATAACTTCATCACTATTACCTGTTATACCGATGACTCCAATTATTGTTTCATCTAACCTAACCGGCATATTAATGCCTTTTTTAGCACCAATATACTCATCATCACTATAAATCATTAAGTCTTTACCCGTTTCAACAACCTTTTTTCCACCGTAATGGACGTTACCAATACGACTTGTAACGGTACTTGCCTTTATAATTCCATCTACATTCATAAAAATTAAATCCTGATCAACAATTTCCTTCATCTCGCATAAAATATTTTGTAAATATTTTTCTGAAATATAAAAATTATTGTTTAGCATATGTTCACCTTCCAAAGTTTTTGGTGTATTGCTCAACTTTTCAAGCATTTTAATTTATGAAATCATTTTCCAAAAAGAATATAGAAATTATAACATAGCAATTGTCATTAGTAAATCATTAAAATAAAAAATGGTCATCTAAGCTAAACACTTAATTGACCATTTTATAATATTGAATCGTTCTTAATATTGAGATTTAATATTATTATAAAAAATCTATTTTTCTATTGTGGCAGTTGAATAATCATCAACCTGCTCATATCCAATTGTGTAACCAAGTTTCTCAAAATCTCTTATTTTAACCATTGTTGTTGAATCTATTAAAACACCTGTCATATCTATTTTTTCAGTTCCTCTTATTACATATGCTTTTTTATTATCGTTATCCCACTGTACTTCCTCACCAAGAGATTCACCTATGTATCTTAGTGGTAGGTATACTCTTTCTTCAATAATTGCAAATTGTTTATAATCTATTTCAGTTTCATCATCCAATCTAATTGTAGAAACTAAAGCATCATAACTTTCAGGATACCAGTTAAGTTCAATCTTTTTAACAGGATTAATAAGATCTTTTGATTTACCGAACGCACTATCAAAGTCTTCTACATTTATATATTTATCAGACATAACTTTTTTAACAACTGTTGTTGGAGTTATTTTTGTATTTGCTTCCAATGATCCCATTATTACATCTTCAACTACTGCTTGTACATGTAGTTTTTGATTATATGATTTGTTTTCTTTATATATTTCTTCTTTTATTAACGTTCCTTTAAACATATTGATATAACCATTAAATTCTTCAGTTCCAACAAATTCAACAGCTTCATCTATCATTTCATTAAATGCTTGTTTTCCGTTTTTTATTTCGTTAATTGCTATTTCTTTTTCTTCTTCAGTTATACCTTCTTGTATGTTAAAGACATTAAGGACATTTTCCATATAGATTATTGTTTCATCAAAAATTAAATCTCTGTTTTTGTCCACATATTCTACTAATCTAACAATAAAATCTGCTAACTTATCAGAAGTTAACTCAATTTTATATCCACCGTTTATTTTTGTTAAAAGCTTAGATTCAAAGCCCTTAAATGCATTTTTTAAATATTGTTCAGCATTATCATATGTATCTGCATAATTAAACTCGTAATCAAGGCTACCATAAATATCACTTAAATCGTATACCAATATATATTCTACGTCTTTTAATTCGATATTATATAAATGATCAATTACCTTTTCATTTTGTGTTTTACCATTTAAAATTTCTTCCATTTTAATAAATTCTAATATAGCATTTTTTGAAACATAGAGCTTATTTTCAGTTAATATTATTTTTACTGGTTTCTCATTTCCAATTCCATTAACCTTAAGATTAATATTTAAATTTGCATACATTGAATTTAAATCATCAATATTCATATCACCTTTTAGATTTAATTCAATATTCAAATTTTCACCTGTTAAGTGCTTTGAAACTTCAACCCTTGTTGTATTACCTACTTTATATTGAGTTAATGTACTAAGTTCTTTTGATAAATTTAAATACCCTAATTCATTTGTATTACATCCTGTTAATGTTAGTATAATCATTAAAACAGCAATAAGTAATGATACTGTTCTTTTTACCATAAATAATCTCCTTTTAAAAAAGGCAGTTCCGAGGAACTGCCTTGATTGTTTTAGTATTTCATTTCTGCCATTCTTACATAGCTGTCATATCTGTCTTTTTCATCTTTTTCTGCTTTTGCATATAATTCTTCAGCTATTTCAGGGAATGAACTGCTTAATGATGCGTATCTTACTTCACCTTCAAGGAATTCTCTGAATGATGCGCTTGGAGCTTTAGAATCTAATACAAACGGATTCTTGCCTTCTTCTTTTAGAAGTGGGTTGAATCTGTATAAATGCCAATATCCAGCTTCAACTGCTAATTTTTCTCTTTCAACAGTCTTGCCCATACCTGCTTTAATACCATGGTTGATACATGGTGCGTAAGCTATAATTAATGATGGTCCATCATAGCTTTCAGCTTCTTTTACTGCTTTCAAGAATTGATTCATGTTAGCACCGATAGCAACTTGAGCTACGTATACATAGCCATAAGAAGCAGCTATTAAGCCAAGATCTTTTTTCTTGATTTTCTTACCTGATGCAGCAAATTTAGCTATTGAAGCTGTAGGAGTTGCTTTTGAAGACTGTCCACCAGTGTTTGAGTAAACTTCAGTATCAAGTACTAATACATTTACATCTTCGCCTGATGCCAATACGTGGTCTAATCCGCCGTATCCTATATCATATGCCCAGCCGTCTCCACCGATTATCCATTGTGATTTCTTAACTAAATAATCTTTTTTATCTAATATGTTTTTAATGTCTTTTGCACATGCATCACATGGAGTGAATCCTTCTAATTCAGCTAAAACTTTTTCTGAAGCTGCTCTTGACTCTTCTCCGTTGTTCTTTGTTGCTTCCCATGCAACAAGAGCATCTTTTAATCCTTGTGGTATATCTTTTTCCATTAAATTATTGATAGACATTTGGATACTGTCTCTCATTTGTCTAACTGCTGTTGCCATACCAAATCCGTATTCAGCATTGTCTTCGAACAATGAGTTAGCCCATGATGGACCTCTACCGTTAACATCCTTTGTATATGGTGTTGCAGGTGCAGAAGCTCCCCAAATTGATGAACAACCTGTAGCATTTGCAATCATCATTCTATCGCCATATAATTGAGTTATTGCCTTAACGTAAGCTGTTTCTCCACAACCAGCACATGCTCCTGAGAATTCAAAGTATGGTTTGCAGAATTGGCTTCCCTTAACAGAAACTTTATCCATTAAATTGTCTTTAATAGTAACTACTTCTGTTCCATATTTCCAGTTTGGAACTCCTGCTTCTAATTCTTCAGCGATTGGTGTCATAGATAAAGCTTTGTTGTTTTTCTTACCTGGACAGATGTCTACACAGTTTCCGCATCCTGTACAGTCTAATGGACTTATAACTATTCTATATTCTAATCCTTCTAATCCTTTACCTATTGCTTTAAGAGTTTCGAAAGATTCTGGTGCGTTTTTCTTTTCTTCTTCATTTAACAATGTTGGTCTGATTACTGCATGAGGACATACAAATGCACATTGGTTACATTGGATACAATTTTCAGGTAACCATTTTGGAACTTCAACAGCAATTCCTCTCTTTTCATATGCAGCTGTTCCAGCTGGGAATGTTCCATCTTCTCTGTCAACAAAAGTGCTAACAGGTAAGCTGTCACCTTCTTGTCTGTTCATAACATCAGCAACGTTCTTAATGAAATCAGGTTTTTCTTCTTCAGTAAATGGAACTACAAGACCGCTGTTTGCATTTGAATCGTCTTTAGCATTTTTCCAGCTTGCAGGTATTGTAACTTTTACTATTTCAGTTATACCTTTTTGTACTGCTTCTTTGTTCATGTTAACTACTTTATCACCTTTTCTACCATAAGATTTAACAATAGCAGCATTTAAGTACTCTACTGCATCTTCTACTGGTATAACATTTGATAATTTGAAGAATGCTGACTGGATAATCATGTTTGTTCTGTTTCCAAGTCCTATCTCGTGAGCAAGCTTTGTAGCGTTGATTATATAGAAGTTAATTTCTTTTTCTGCTAAATATTTTTTATATTTTGCAGGTAAGTTTGCTTCTAATTCTTCTTCTGACCAAATTGTATTTAATAGGAATGTTCCGCCTTTTTTAAGTCCTGACAATACATCATATTTACCTATATATGATTGTTGTGATAAGGATACAAAATCAGCTTCATCAATTAAATATGTTGATCTAATTGGAGATTTACCGAATCTTAAGTGAGATACTGTAATACCACCAGATTTCTTTGAGTCATATGAGAAATATCCTTGAGCATACATGTTAGTATGGTCACCGATAATTTTAATAGCGTCTTTATTAGCTCCAACTGTACCATCTGATCCAAGTCCCCAGAATTTACATCTAACTGTTCCTTCAGCTGATGTGTTAATAACTTCAGGAGTTTCTAATGATGTAAATGTAATATCATCTACAATACCTATTGTAAATCCGTTCTTTGGATTTTCTGATTTTAAGTTGTTATAAACAGCAAATATTTGAGCTGGAGTAGTATCTTTTGAACCTAAACCATATCTTCCGCCAACTATAACAGGTTGTTCTTCTTTATCATAGAATAAAGATTTAACATCTAAGAACAATGGCTCTGCAGGAGAACCTGGCTCTTTACATCTATCAAGTACAGCTATTTTCTTAACTGTTTTTGGTAATACATCAAAGAAATATTTTGAAGAGAAAGGTCTGTATAGATGTACGATCACTATACCAACTTTTTCACCTTTTGCAGTTAAATAATCTATTACTTCTTTTGCAGTTTCTGTTACTGAACCCATTGCAATAATTATATTTTCTGCATCTGGTGCACCATAATAATTAAATGGTTTATATTCTCTGCCAGTAATTTTTTCCATTTCCTTCATATAGTCATTAACTATATCTGGAACTGCTTCGTAGTATTTGTTTGAAGCTTCTCTTGCTTGGAAGAATATGTCTGGATTTTGTGCTGTTCCTCTTGTAACTGGGTGCTCTGGATTCAATGCTCTTGCTCTGAATTCATTGATTGCATCCATGTCTACTAATTTTTCAAAATCAGCATAATCTATTACTTCAATTTTTTGAACTTCATGTGATGTTCTAAATCCATCAAAGAAATGTACAAATGGAACTCTTGCTTTAAGAGTAGCTAAGTGAGCAACACCTGCTATATCCATAACTTCTTGAACACTGCTTGATGCTAATAAAGCAAAACCAGTTTGTCTTGCAGCCATTATGTCTGAATGATCACCAAAAATTGATAAAGCATGTCCAGCAATTGCTCTTGCAGAAACATGGAAAACAGCCGGTAATAATTCACCTGCTATTTTATACATATTTGGAATCATTAATAGTAAACCCTGTGAAGCAGTATAAGTAGTTGTTAAAGCACCTGCTTGCAATGAACCGTGAACAGCTCCTGCAGCTCCACCCTCTGATTGCATTTCTACAACCTTAACAGTTTGTCCAAAAATGTTCTTTTGTCCATTAGCTGCCCATTCATCAGCAAGTTCAGCCATGTTTGAAGAAGGTGTTATAGGAAATATTGCTGCTACATCAGTAAACGCATATGAGACATACGCTGCAGCGGTATTTCCGTCCATAGTTTTCATAACTTTTGACATTTATGTTATCCTCCTATATAATAAAATATTTATATAATGTAACCAATAGCATTGTGTAAAAAACATCAATACATTATTGATTATATCTCAAAAAAAAAGTAAATGCAACAATAAAAATTGCATTCACTATTAATGTATTTTTGACTGCTTTTTTTGAAAGAAACAATCGTTTTCTTGAAATTATAATATATTTTTAAGCTTCAAAATCGACTCAAATTTATCTAAGTTTTGACAATATATTAAATATACAAGGTTATTTATAAATTTTTAATTATTCAATCCTCTGAATTTTTTATTATAAGTGTCAAGAGGATTATACCCCAATAGTTTTTGTCTGTAATTTTTAGCGGCAATTTCTACTATTGCAGAAATATTTCTTCCCGGTCTTACAGGGATAACAACGGTAGGTATTTTTATACCCAAAATTTCTGTATAGTCCTCATCAGTTCCTATACGGTCATACTCTTTGTTTTCATCCCATTCTTCCAACTCTACCACTAACTCAACAAATTGTTCTATTCTTATTGAACCTACTCCAAACAAAAGCTTAATATCTAAAATTCCAATGCCTCTAATTTCCATTAAGTGTTGGGTAAGCTCCGGACAGGTTGCCTTTAAATTGTTATCAAGCTTTTTAATTATAACTGCATCATCTGCTACTAATCTGTGACCTCTATTTATAAGCTCCAGTGAAGTTTCACTTTTCCCAATTCCGCTTTTTCCTTTAATGAGAACTCCTACACCAAATACCTCAAGACATACTCCGTGTAATGTTGTTTCTTCCGCTAATTCTTCTTCTAAGAAATTTATCAATACATTTACTAATTTGTCAGTTTTTTGTTTTGATTTAAAAACCGGTCTTTTATACTTCTTAGCATAGTAAATTAATGATTCATCAATTGCCATATCATTAGCAACAATTAGTGCCGGTATAGGATAGCTGAAAAACTTATCCAATCTTTGCTTTCTAATGTTCTCATCTAATGTATTTAAATAAAAGGTTTCAGCTCTACCCATTACTTGTACTCTCTCAAAAGAAAACCAATCAAAATATCCTGCCATTTGAAGTCCAGGTCTTATAATTTCAGGTGTATATATTCTTGATTGCACATCTGCAGGATAAAAAATTGGTTCTAAATCTATATAACTAACTAAATCCTCAAGTTTAACATATTGCATGGTTACCATCCTCTATTTACAGTTCATTGTACAACTTACATTTTTCATAAAGTATCTACAGTTAACTTTTTACTTCCTTATTTCTAAAATAATCATATACAGACTCCGCTGCTTTTATATTCATTCCATCAACATCAGCTAATTCTTCAACACTTTTACTCTTAATGTTCTCAACTGATCCAAATTGTTTTAATAAATTTATTTTTCTTTTTTCACCAATATTTTCAATGTTATCAAGCTCAGATTTAAATAATGTTTTATCTCTTAAATTACGATGATAATCTATAGCAAATCTATGTGCTTCCTCTTGTATCCTATAGATTAGACGATATATTTTATCTGTCTTTTTAAATTCTATTTCTTTATTTTGATAAATTAACCCCCTAGTGGTATGCTTGTCATCCTTTATCATTCCACAAACCGGGATTTTTAATCCAAAATTATAAACAACTTCTTCAGCTATATTTGTTTGCCCTTTGCCACCATCAATCAATATTAAATCAGGCATTTTATTAAATCCCTTTAAGTCTCCCGTATCTAAACCTCTATTAATTCTTCTTTCCAATACTTCTTCCATACTCTTGTAATCATTTGGACCTTTTACAGTTTTTATTCTGAAACGTCTATAATTACTTTTGCTTGGAATTCCCTTCTCAAAAACAACCATAGAGCCAACTGATTCCACACCTTGAATATTAGAAATGTCATATGCTTCAATTCTCATTGGAACTTCATCTAAATTTAGCAAATCCTTAAGTTCATTTAGTGCTTCCAAGCTTTCATTCAAGTTTTTCTTAATTCTTTGACTGCCTTTTTCTAATATTTCAAGAGCATTTTTCTTAATCATTTTTATAAGCAAACTTTTGTCGCCTTTAGCCGGTACCTTGATAGAAACCTTGTTTCCTCTTTTTTCAGATAAAAGTTTTTCAAATAACTCTACATCTTCAATATCGGTTTCTATATATATTTCTTTAGGCACATAAACTGTACCTGTATAGAACTGAGACAAAAACGAGCTTAAAATTTCTTCTCTACTTTCATTTTCTATATTAGTTAACAAATAATGTTCATTTCCAATTATTTTGCCGTTCCTAATAAAGAAAATTTGAATACATGCCTCTTCAATTCCCAATGCACTTCCTATTACATCTTGATCTATGGCAACATTTGTGGAAACGATTTTCTGTTTTTCGGATATTATCTCTAAAGATTTTATTTGATCTCTATATTTAGCTGCTTGTTCAAAATCTAAATTTTCAGAAGCTGTCTTCATCTTTTCTGTCAATGACTTAATTAATTCTTCTTCGCCACCGGATAAAAATCTTATAGCCTTATTAACTTCTTCACGATACTCTTTATAGTCAACATTACCCATACACGGTGCAGTACATCTACCAATGTGATAATTCAAGCATGGACGTTGGTTTTTCTTTGTACCATCAAGCTTAAGAGAACATTTCCTAAGCTTGTATAGGTTTCCTATAATATCAATAATTTCGTTTACGGCATACGCGCTTGGATATGGTCCAAAATACTTTGCACCATCCTTTTTTACTTCTCTTACCTTGTAAATTCTTGGATATTTTTCCTGAACCGTTATTTTTATATATGGATATTGCTTATCATCCCTAAGCAATGTATTATATTTAGGTCTGTATTTTTTGATGAAATTAGCTTCAAGTATAAGAGCTTCAACCTCATTGTCAGTTATTATATATTCAAATTCTGCAATGTTTTTTATCATTGCCTGAATTTTAGGTATATGATTCTTTGACTGAAAATACTGTCTTACTCTCTTTTTTAAATTTTTGGCTTTTCCAACATAAATTATTTCGCCAAACTCATTTTTCATTTGATAAACACCGGGATTATCCGGTACTTTTTTCAACTCTTCCTGTATATCAAACATGTTGACTCCTAAAAATGGATATATGATTATTATACCATCAAAATCTTAATTTTAACATAATATTAATAATATTTTACATAAAATTAAGGTGATGTTATAATTTAGTATAATAGTATTAAAAGTAATTTAAGAATCTTGGAGGAAAAAATGAAAGCTTATGATTTAATTAATAAAAATGAACTGGAAGTTACGTACGATAGCTTAATTGAACTTATGAGAAACCACAGACAAATTGATTTAATTTTGCATGACAAGAAAACAGATGATGATGGTTATTTAACCTGGGATGCTGAGCATTGGTCAATAGTTAACGAAAACAGATTTATGAGATGCTATTCACTAGGAGACAGACAGTTAAGAGATTATACACAACACAATATTTATGATTTAAAAAATGATTTCAAACCTGAAGAAGCAAAAGAAATACAAATAAATTAGCAAATAAAAAAAGGATCTCTATGAGATCCTTATCTTATTGGGCAAATTCCTGTTTCACAACTTTCATTACCTACATCCAATGTTTCTTCTTGCACTTCGTACTTGCTTAGTAATGATGGTATGAATGGTTTCATTTCTTTTTTGCGTTTATTATATTCTTCTTCTGTTATTGATTCATATGGCATCAACTGATAGAAGCTATCGTCCAATGACAAGAATGATAGTGCAACTACATCATCCCAGTTATCCCATACCCATTGTTCTACCTGTTCCCACTCATTGTCTCTTACATGTACTGTTATTGAGCAGTTGTGGTCAACATAGTTTTCCATAAACAATTTGTAGTTTTCCAATTGGTCAATTGCGGTAACGTCATATTTAGTCTTGCCTATAGGTGCTTTTTCAGGGAATTCAATAACCTTTGTTGTACATGTTTTTATATCTTGACCAACCTCAGGATAAATTGAATATCCAAGCTCTTCGCATACCTTAACCAATGGGTCATGGCTGTTTATTCTAACTCTTCTTAAGAAATATGGAGAATGTGAATAATGAACCCCACTTGATACACCAGGAAGCTGTGATAATGTACCCTCCGGTTTAACAGTTGTTACAAGTATTGGTGCGCTTTCTCCTATTTCATTTGCATATCGCTCAGATTCATCACGTGCTGCATCTCTTAATTTTCTAAGCAATTCTGCTTGTTGCTCCCTGTCAAGCCCTGCAGCATTAACCATATCCTGCCAACCTGTCAAGGAACAGCCTGTAATTTTATCTCTTTGCTGTACTCTATCCCATTGTGACAATTCAAGCTCAACGCATGTCATTCTATAAGCAGCTCTTGCAGACAATCTTTGTGCTTTCAAAAGTGCTTTTTCATCTAAATTTCCTTCTTCATCAACAAATGCAAACACGTTTATAGTAGTTAAGTTACATAAGCCCTTATTGTCAAGCAATATTTCTCCGCAAGGATTTACACCGTTCATGTTCGGTCTTCTTTTTGCGCCTGCTACCTCATTAACCCATCCAGGTTCACCTGAGTAACGCATTTGTTCTATCTGCCATCTTAGTTGATCTCTTGTTGGCTTCTTCCTGTAATAAATCGAATTGTTACTCATAGAACGATGGATAATGTCCTTATCTACAATCCATTGGTTATCAATGTTCTTGTATAATTTGCTTTTTGCTTCTATACAATCAGCATCATCATAATCAATAAGCATTATTTCTGCTGTTCTTCTAACTCCGCCTACAACAACATTTTCACCGATAATATTTGCTATATCCAAACAATCTATAGGTTTAAGCTTAAATCTTTCCTTGCCCTCAATTGCACCGCGCTTTTTAATTACAGTATCAATTTTTGTAAACATGTTTTTCATGCTGGCATGACCGCTTGCGGTTCCACCAAATGTTTTTAGTGTTTCTCCCTTTGGCCTTACATTGTTGTAGTTAATAATTATTGTATTAATATTTCTATATTCACTTGAATTTATAAACCCTAGGAAATAATCAAGTGCTTGAACCCAACCTTCTTTGCTATCGCCAACAACTATTTTTACAGTATTGTTATGGTTAAACTCAACTCCTGTATTATCTTCTCTTTTAGCTTTTGCTATAGGAGTGTAATCCTCATGAATTATCCTAAAATTACCTCTTACTTTAGGTAACTGTGAAACATCATCCTTTAATATTCTTACACCCACTCCTGAACCAATCATCAACAAATAAAACAAATCTCTGAATGCATGGAAATCATCTATAATTTCAAATGCACAGTTAAAATTAGCCATAGGATAGTTGTATGATACCGGTGTTCCTCCTACCCAAAATGTTCTTCCTGATAAAAATTGTCTTAAATTAAAAATATTATCATATAATTGCTCTGCTTCTTCTTTTTTAGTAGGAACTAAACTGCAGTTATATTCTACTGCTCTTCTAACAGTTTCCCACCAATACTCTCTTCTTCTTTCCTCGGGAAGCCATCTTGAATAAGTTCTGTAATATACAAAATTACCAAGCTGATTCATTGGAGAGCCAATATGTTTATACTTGCTTATAAATTCTTCGCTTAATAACTTATAATCTTTTCTTTTTCGTGAATCTCTTGATTTATCTCTTTCATATCTGTATAATATGTATTTTTTCGCAACGTCTTTTCTTTTGCTGTCCATAAGTTCATTTTCTACCATGTCTTGGACAACTTCAACGGGTACAGGAAAGTTCTTAGTCTCTAATTCTACTTGTATTTTGTGGCTTATTTCTCTGGCTAAACCTTCGTCTACACCTTCCTTAGTTTCCTTCATCGCTTTGATAATAGCGTTAGTTATTTTATCAGCATTAAAATCAACAAAGGTTCCGGTTCTCTTAAGTATTCTCATATCCCTTATCTCCCTACAAATATTCGATCACGTGATACTACATATTGTAGCATTGGCCTCAATTTATGTCAATATATACTATATATAGTTAATTTAATGTTACTCAACTCTTATTTACATTAGAATCTACACGTTTATAGAATCTTATCAAATTTTGTCGAAACACTATAAAAAATATTAATGTGGTATTCCAATGGTTGTATAATTTCTTAACAAATCTTAATAATTAATGGCATGTCTTTAATAATCATTTAAATTTCTTTGTAAAATCAAGACTTTAAAAAGAAGCTCTTTTGAGCTTCATCTATAAACCTAACCAATTAATTATATCCATTGTATCCTTGAAACAATTATTCCTTAAAAAATCATCCTCATATTTTTCTGAGCACATCATTGGGTGCCTGCTTATATAGAACTTTCCATGCTTTAAGTACTGCTTTTTATCTTCTGCAAATTTACCCCATAAAAAATATTTTATACCTTTGTTTTCCTCTGAAATATAATTTAATAGCTTTACGCTGAATGGTTCCCAAATAGAAATATGACTACCTGTTTTGCCCGGTTCAACTGAAAGATATGTGTTAAGTAATAAAACACCTTGTTTTTCCCATGATTTAAACAACTTATCCGGTGGTAAAATATTAAAGCTATTAGCCTCGATTTCTTTTTGAATTTCGGAGAACTTCAAAATATCATTGTAATTATCTATATTATTATAATTTTTATGAATCAATCTTATTATATTTTTTAATGAAACTTGTCTAAACTTTTCGTTCCACGAATTTAAATCTCCCACTTCAAAAGCACGACCAGTAGGCCTGCCTTTTTCAGGATAGGGGTCTTGTCCTAATATAACTACTTTTACATCATTTAAATTATTCTTTAAAAATCTCATAATATTATCATGATGAGGATTAGTGTTATCACCAATTTTTTCTTCTATTATATTTAATTCTTCAATAACCTCTTCAGTCAATAATTTGTCCCATGAACTATGTACATCAATTGGTATTAAACTCATACTATCACCTTAAGCTCTTTTTTTATATTATATTTCATAACTGCTATTAAAAGCAATGTAATATATTTCAAATAAATAAAAAACGACAAGTCATTACTTGCCGCTTTAATTATATAGTTATGCTCTTTTTTTCTTTATTACAAATGCCCCTAATCCTATTACTGCTGCTCCTAACCCAATAAAGAATCTATAATCTTTCTTTTCGTTTTCAGAAGTTGTCTTTACTACTTTAGCATCTTCTTCTACATCAGCATCAGATTCTTCAGGTGCGCTTGTATTCTCAGCATCATAAGGCTCAGAAGTTATCTCCATGATTTGTGAATCATCTGCTAAATCTGCCGGATCCATTACAACCCTTGGATCTACATTTTCATCATTTAACTCAGGATTGTATTGTAATGTTACTGCCATCTCTCCTTCAATAATCTTTACATTGTCTTTTCCTAACAACTTCATAACAGTTTCAGCATTTTCTGGTGTATAAGGTGTTATTCCTACCTCAACATAATCATCTACTGTGCTTGTATGAGTAATATATATACCTTTTTCACCTAAATCTTTAGCTAAGCTACCTTCAAATAATAATTTGTCTACTTCTGTTTGATCCTTGTACATTTCTTCATCTACTGCTATTTGCAACTTAACAGGCTCATCTAATGTTGATATATTCTCTGCATATGCAAAACCTATAGAAGAAACTGTTAGTGCTAATGATAATGACAATATTTTAAATAATTTTTTTCTAATCATAATAACCTCTTTATATCTTTTATTTTTGAAGCTTACCTTGGCCAATAGGGTAATTTTTTACTTCTTTTATATTAGACGGTAAAATCAAAAATTTGTTTCATGGAAAATTTTGATATAAAAAAGCATGTCTTTGATAACATGCTTTTCATTAGTTTTTATGATAGACTGTGAATAAATAATCCACTTCTAAGCTTTGGTTCAAACCATGTTGACTTAGGAGGCATAACCTCTCCTTGATTTGAAATTTCCATCAAGTCAGTTACATCTGTAGGACATAAAGAAAATGCTACAGCCATTCCTTCGCTAACTCTTCTCTCCAACTCTTGTAAGCCTCTGATTCCGCCAACAAAATCTATTCTTTTATCAGTTCTTGGATCATCTATGCCAAGTATTGGTGATAATAAATTGTTTTGTAATATGGAAACATCAAGGCTGTTTTTAGTGTCATTTTCGTCGTAAGTGCCATTAATAGGAGTCAATACATACCATTTGTTTGTTAGATACATACCAAATTTGTGTTTTCCTTCAGGTCTATATTGTCCTTCGTTGTTATAAGGCTCAACTGTGAATTTTTCTTTAACTTTATTTAAAAATTCTTCTTCAGAAAAACCGTTTAAATCCTTAACAACTCTGTTATAATCCATTATCTTAAGAACATCGTGAGAGAATAATACTCCCAAGAAAAAATTATATTCTTCAGTACCATCGAAATTAGGATTTTCTTCTCTTTTCTTTAAAGCCGCTTTAACAGCAGATGCTGCTCTGTGATGTCCGTCAGCTATATAAATGCTGTCAATTTCTTCGAACAATGAAGTAAGCTTTTCAATTATTTCACTGTCATCAATAACCCACACTACATGACCAATACCGTCTTCTGAAGTAAAGTCATATTCAGGCTTATTGTTTTTCATATAATCATTCTTAATTTTATCTATTTGTTCCTGTGCTCTGTGCATAAGGAAAATAGGTCCAGTATTTGCATTACAATATATAACATGATTTATTCTGTCAATTTCTTTATCTTGTCTAGTATGCTCATGCTTTTTAATATTATCGTTAATATAATCATCAACAGATAGACAGCATACAAGACCTGCCTGTTCATGATCTCCCATTATTTGCTTGTAAATGTACAAGCATTTTTTTTCATCTTGCTTTAACCAGCCCTTTTCAATCATGCCAGCAAGATTATCTCTTGCTTTTTCATATACTTTCTTGTCATATAAATCTATAGATGGGTCAAGATCTATTTCCGCTTTGTCTACATGTAGAAAAGAGTAAGGATTATCTTTTGTTAGAATCCTTGCTTCCTGGCTGTTCATAACGTCGTATGGCAATGCAGCGATTTTATCAGCCAATTCAGGAGTAGGTCTTATACCGTTAAAAGCTTTTACTATCATTATTTATTCTCCTTTATATAGTTCAAAATAATTTCTACTATTTCATCACCGATTCTAGTTTGAGCTTCTTTTGTTGAAGCACCTATATGAGGCGTACAAGATACTTTATCATGACTTGTTAGAGAAATATTTTTTGTAGGCTCTTCTACAAACACGTCAATGGCAGCTCCTGCAAGTTTATTGCTGTTAAGAGCTTCAAGAAGTGCATCTTCATCAACTACTCCGCCTCTTGCACAGTTAATAAGATAAGCGCCATCCTTCATCATTTCTATCTCTCTTTTTCCTATAAGAGGTTTATCGCCGCCATGAGGAATATGAAGAGATACAAAATCTGAAGTTTTTAAGAGTTCATCCATTGGTAAATATGTATACTTGCTTCCTTCTATTTCTCCTCTGCGATTTGTATAAACAACTTTCATTCCTAATGCACTAGCTCTATCGGCTGTTTCTTTACCTATTCTTCCAAAACCTATAATTCCTACAGTCTTTCTAAATAGTTCAATACCTTCATATGCTTTTTTATTCCACTGTCCCTGTCTCATGGTAATGTTTGAATTGTGAATAAATCTCGCTAAGTTAAACATGTGACCAATTGCCATTTCAGCTACAGAAATACTGCTTGCATTAGGAGTGTTCTTAACTTCAATTCCGTTTTCCATTGCATAAGCTACATCGATGTTGTCAAGTCCCACACCACCACGGATTACAAGCTTTAGCTTTCCAGTAGTGCATGCAGCATCAATTACATCTTTTCTAACCTTTGTATTTGAACGAACAATCAATACGTCGAAATTCTTTATTTCTTCTAAAAGCTCTTCTTTTTCGTAATGTTTGTCAACAACTTCTAAATTCATTTCTTTAAGCCTGCTTACGGCTTCTTTTTCCATACCATCAGAAATTAAAATTCTTAACATAATATCTCCTATGAAATTATAATTTTAAAATATCATCTATGTTTTCTAGCAATCCTTTTATATCGTCTAATGTGTAATCGCCCATGTGTGATATTCTGAAAGTCTTTTCTTTTAAATCGCCATAGCCGTTTGATATTTGATATCCTCTTTTGCCAAGCTCTTTATTTAAATCACCAACATTGATACCTTTTGTGTTAGTAATAGTTGTAAGAGTGTTTGATGCATATTTTTCTTCTGGGAAAAGTTCAAAGTGTTTCTTAGCCCAATTTCTTACATACTCAGCCATTGCTGCATGTCTTGCATATCTGATTTCAAGACCTTCATCAAGAATTTTGCCTAATTGATAATCCATCGCATACATTAAAGATAAAGCAGGTGTAGATGGATATTGATGGTCTTTTTTCTGAATGTAGTTGTAAAGCTCTAACAAGTCTAAATACAATCCTCTAAATTCACCCTGTTTTGCTGCTTCCACAGCCTTTTGTGACATTGAAGCTATAGCCATTCCCGGAGGTAATCCTAATGCTTTTTGTGTTGATGTAATACAAACGTCTACTCCAAGCTCATCCACAGGTATATTAGTTCCACCCATAGAGCTTACAGTATCAAGGCACCAAACTACATTTGGATACTTTTTAACTACTTTTGAAATTTCAAATACAGGGTTTTCAACTCCTGTTGATGTTTCATTGTGAGTTATAGTTATTAAGTCATACTTTCCAGTTGAAAGCACCTCTTCAACCATTTCAGGTGTAGTTGCTTTTCCCATTTCAACACTAAATTTATCCGCTGGAACATTGTTTGAAGTCGCCATTTTGTACCAACGATCACCGAAGGAACCAACAGAAAATACTGCTGCTCTTTTTCTTGTGCATGATCTAATAGCTGCTTCCATTAAACCTGAGCCTGAAGAAGTAGAAAGTAATATTTGCTCTTTAGTATGAAAAACTTCGCCAAGCTTCTCGCTGATACTTCTTTGTATTGCTGAAGCATCCTTTGACCTATGTCCTATCATAGGCTTTGTCATTTGCTCCAATACATCTGGCATTACATCAATTGGACCAGGTATGAATAATTTTTTTTGCATTTTAAATCCTCCTTTAAATATTAACAATTCATATAAGTTGATAACCTAAATTCTACATATGGTATCGATTTCTCATCCTTTTCAAAATTTACAGGAATAAAATATATGGTATTATAACATATAGTAATATTATCATCAATTATTTTAATTTAGTTTCATGGAAATTTTTGAAAATATATATTATAATAGATATAGCAAATAAAAAGAGGTGTAATATGATAAATGAAAAGCGACTTATTCATAACTTTATGGAGTATGTACAAATTGATAGTGAAACCAAAAACGAGAAAGCTATATCAGAGAGAATAGTCAATGACTTAAAAGGATTAGGATTTAATGCTTTTACGGATGAAGCAGGCAAAAAATTAAATTCAAACGCAAACAATGTATATTGCTTTATTCCAGGAACTAATCAGTCTGAACCAATGATGTTCAGTGCACACATGGATACTGTTACTCCGGGTAATGGAATAGTTCCATACATAGACGGTGGTTATATCAAAAGCAAGGGAAATACAATTCTTGGTGGAGATGACAAGGCAGGTATCACAGCAATTATAGAAGCTCTAAGAGTTATAAAGGAAAATGACCTACCTCACAGACCAATTGAAATAGTTTTTACAATCTGTGAAGAAGGTGGAGTAAATGGTGTTAAAGAAGTTGAATTTTCTAAATTAGCTGCAAAAAAAGGAATAGTCTTAGATAGTGGTGGTGGTCCTGGTCATATTATTACTGAAGCTCCGGGACAAACAAGAATTTCTGCACAAATTATAGGTACACCTTCTCATGCAGGAGTACATCCTGAACAAGGTGTAAGCGCTATAATGGTTGCAGCAGAAGCTGTAACAAATATGAAGCTTCTTCGTATAGATAGTGAAACTACAGCGAACATAGGCACATTTAAAGCAGTTGGTGCTACCAACATAGTTTCACCATTAGTTGAAATAGTAGCAGAAGCAAGAAGCCGTTCAACAGACAAGCTTAAAAGTCAAACTGAGCACATGATTAAATGCTTGCAGGATGCTTGTGACAAAAATAATGCAAAATTAGAATATAACATAGAATATTGTTACTTCTCATACGTTTTAGACCATGAGGATGAGCATATAAAATCAATCGAAAGTGTATGTGAAAAATTAGGTCTTGAAGTTAAAAAAATTCCTTCCGGTGGTGGAAGCGATGCTAATATTTTCAATCAAAACGGTATAAAAGCAGTCAATATTGGAGCCGGCATGGAGCTTGCTCACACAACTGATGAACAGCTAAACATAAATGATTTTATAAACGCTTCAAAAGTAGTTCTTGAACTAATGACAATGTAAATACTTGCAATTAAAGAGCATGTTGGAAAAACATGCTCTTTTATATATTATTACTTTTATTGTTTGTTCTTTTTTACCTATTCCCTTGCCATTTCTATCAGTGTATTGCCTGCAATTCTGTAAACTGTCCAATCACTCATAGCCTCGGCACCTAGTGATAAATAAAAATCTATGCTTGGCTTGTTCCAGTCTAAGCACCACCATTCCAATCTGCCACATTCACGTTCCACAGCTATTTGAGCAAGTTTTTTAAGGATGGCTTTACCATAACCGCGTCCCCTATATTCCGGTCTTACGTATAAATCCTCAAGGTATATGCCTGCTCTTCCTAAGAATGTTGAAAAATTATGAAAAAATAGTGCAAATCCGACTTCAACTTCATCCACTACAGCAAATATAACCTCTGCCTTATTCTTCTCAAAAATCCACTTATTTAGGGTATCCTCTGTGGCAACTACCTCATTAAGCATTTCTTCATATTCCGCTAAATCTCTAATAAATTGCAAAATTAACCCTGTATCAGATTCTTTTGCATATCTGAAGGTCAAATTCATATTCATCACTCCATTCTAATTCCTTCTGATTAAATGGCCACATTCAGCAAATTAGTAACAACATATATTCCAATAAACTGAAGCCAAAATTATTGTACACTTATTAGCATTATATCATATGATACTTAATTCTGCTAAATATAAATTTTAATTTTATGTTTAAATATATTGGATTTATAGCTATAATAATTCTATCAAGTATTTTGGGGGTGCATTATGTGTGGAAGATATTATATTGATATTGATACAAAAGAATTTAAAAAAATTTTAGAAGAAGTTGAAAAGAATATTTATAACGACTTTAAAACCGGAGAAATTTTTCCTACAAACATTGCTCCAATATATATACAGGATGAAGAGAATATGAAGCCTATATTGGCTAAATGGGGGCTTCCAAAGTGGGATGGTAAAGGTATTATAATAAATGCAAGAGCTGAAACTATTGAAGAAAAGTTTATGTTTAAAAAGTTAAATAAAAGCTATAGATGTATAGTTCCTGCATCCGCTTATTTTGAGTGGAATGCAAGCAAAACAAATGTTAAGGATAAATATAAATACAGAATTAAAAAAAATAATTCAAATTTATATTTTGCAGGATTATACAATGTTATTCCAAAACATGAAGAAAAACAACTTAGTTTATTCGACAATACTGAAGAAGATATTTTTTATACTATTATAACTAAAGAGGCTGAATCCTCTGTTTCCCACATACACCATCGAATGCCTTTAATATTTGATAAAAATGAGATTGATGATTGGTTATACGGCAAGAATATTAACGAAATGATTTCTACAAATAATACAGAACTATTAAGTGAAATAGTTAAATAATCGCTGACTGTAAGTCAGCGATTATACTATAGGCTTAAATCTATATGACAATAACCGGTAGGGTTCTTATCTAAATATTTCTGATGATATTCTTCTGCTGCATAAAAGTTTCTTAGAGGCATAACTTCTGTTACTATTGGTTGATTATATTTTAATGCTTCATTATTAAATGATTCATTTATAACTTTTAAATCTGCTTCATTTACATAATAAATTCCTGTTCTGTATTGAGTTCCGGTATCTCCACCCTGTCTGTTTAATAATGTAGGGTCTATAACCTTCCAAAAATCCTCTAATATTTTAGCTAAGGTTATTTCGTTTTCATCGTATTTTATGTATACAGCCTCAACAAACTCAGTTGTATTTGTACATACCTGTTCATAAGTCGGGTTTTTAGTATTTCCGTTAGCATATCCTACAACTGTCTCCTTAACGCCCTTGCGTAAATCGAAAAATGCTTGCAATCCCCAAAAACATCCTCCGGCTAAATAAATTTCTTTCATTTTAACAACTCCTATGTGAATTTCTTTCATTTGTTCTATTATACCCACATTATATTGTATTCACAACAATAATTAATTGTATTAAACATTGTTTTATAATAAAATATTGTCATTACATATTTAAGGTGAGATATATGATAAGCATATCAAATGAATTAAAAAATAAAATTAATATAATACCTAAAAAACCGGGCATTTATAAAATGCTGGATTCAAAAGGTAATATTATTTACATAGGAAAAAGTAAACTGTTAAATAAAAGAGTAAAATCATACTTTGTAAATAATCCAAAATGGGAAAAAGTAAAAAGAATGGTTAATTTAGTCCATGATATCGACTACATTGTTACTGACACACATTTAGAGGCAAGACTGTTGGAATGTAGCTTAATAAAGACAATTAAGCCTATCTTTAATTCACAAATGAAGCATGACAAAGGTTATGTTTTTTTGAAGCTAAAAAACTATAATCAATTTAATTCTCTATCTGTAGTTGATGAAAGAGAGGAAAATACTTATGGTCCATTCAGAAGGAAATTTTATTTAAATGAAATCATATCTTCTCTTAAAAACATTTATCCTATTAAAAATATCAATGGGTCATATTTTTTTGAATACCATCTGTTTCCTGTTACTATGGAGAAAGATGTATTTAACGAAAACAGAGAATGTTTAAAAGAAATATTTACAAATATTTTAAAAGCTAAAGTGTTTACAGATGAATTAGCAATTAAAATGAAAAATGAGGCATTATGCAATAATTTTGAGATGGCTTCTATTTTCAAAAATTTAATCGATAATATAAATTATGTTAACAGCAACATCCATAAATACAATAATCTTATGAACAGCGATTTGATTGTTACCATCCCTCTTGATGAAGGATATAAGATGTTTTATATTTCTAATGCAAATATTATAAAAAAAGAAAAGTATACAAATATTTCGCAATCAGCCATTGATTTATTTTATGATGTAGCAAAAAATTATCACAATTATAATGTCCCAATAAACGAAAAATCCCTAATTGATTTTAGGGACATTATATATTCTGAAATTATATCATTGCCTGAAGATTTGGTAATAAAAATTAATAAATAATTTATTTAAACGTGATTTTGCCATCTTTCATTTCATCTATAATTGATAGACTCTTTAAGTTATAGCCCATGCTTCTTAGGTGATTTCCACCATTCTGAAAACCCTTCTCAATTGCAATTCCAATGCCTTCTACTGAAGCACCGGCCTGTAATGCTAATTCTATCAAGCATTTCATAGCGTTTCCCTCAGCTAAAAAATCATCTACTATAAGAAGTCTGTCATTTTCGTTTAAATACTTCTTACTGATCATAATGTTATATTCTTTGTTCTTAGTATAAGAAAAAACTCTGCCCTTATAAATATCCTTATCTAAATTTAAGCTTTCGGATTTCTTAGCAAAAACTACCGGAACTTTAAAATATAAAGCTGCCATAGTTGCAATTGCTATGCCACTCACCTCAATTGTCAATATTTTAGTTATATTCCTATCCTTAAAAAGATTGTATATTTCTTCTCCTATTTCCTGAAGAAATTCAACATCCAATTGATGGTTTAAAAAACTATCAACCTTTAATACATTTCCCTCTTTAATTTCTCCTCGTTCTAAAATTACCTTCTTTAACTTATCCATTGATATACCTTCTGATAATTAATTTATGTAAACGAACTTACTTTATAAATAAATATATTATCAAATACATATATAAAAAGCAAGATAAAAGAGTTCATTTTTCTTAATTATAAAACAATTCATAATACCTTGAAACCTCTTGTTCTAAATTTTCTATACTTATAATTCTTGCTCTTCTAATTGTCTCTTTTCCTTGTATAAATAAAATAACAACAGGTATAGTAAACACATTAAAATTTGCTGATAACTCTACTGAATTTTCAACTTCAACTCTTACACTCTTTACTTTAGAATACTTAAGAAGCAGTTTTTCTATTTTTGGTTTCATAGCATTACATACATCGCATAAATTGCTTCCAAAATATACTAAAATCATATCATTGTCATTAATTAATTTATGTAGTTCTTCTTTTGTTTTTACAATATTCATAGTTTACCCCTTATCACAAATTCTATATTTATTTTACCACCTATAGCTTAAACAAAACAAATGTAATAAAATTCTTCTTGTATTTTATATCATAATATGCTAATATTTGAATATTATGATATAAAATATTATAGGGGGCTTGTTATGAGCAAAAAAATTGTTATTATCGGCGGTGTCGCAGGCGGTGCAAGTACAGCAGCAAGGTTAAGAAGATTAGACGAAACATCAGAAATTATTATGTTTGAAAGAGGTTCGTATATTTCATACGCTAACTGTGGTCTTCCATACCATATAGGTAATGTAATAAAAGAAAGATCATCATTATTATTACAAACACCTGAAGCAATGTCAAAAAAATACAATGTAGACGTTAGGGTAGATTCTGAAGTTATAAGAATAGACAGAGATAATAAATATATTGAAGTTAAAAAGGTTAAAACAGGTGAGGTATACAATGAAAGCTACGAAGTATTAGTAATATCCACCGGCTCTACACCTTTAAAACCACCAATTGAAGGAATTAATTTGCCAGGCATCTTTACACTTTGGACTGTTCCTGATACTGATGAAATTAAAAGCTTTATAAATGAAAGAAAGCCAAAAAATGCAGTAGTAATCGGTGGAGGATTTATAGGTCTTGAAGTTGCTGAAAATTTACATCAAGCTGGCATAAATGTTACTGTTGCAGAAGCAATGGACCAAGTAATGGCTCCAATTGATTATGAAATGGCAAGATTAGTACAAGATAACATGGTATTAAACGGTATTGATTTAGTTTTAGGTGATGGAGTATCTAAATTTAGCAATGAAAATGGCATAGTATCTGTTACATTAGCAAGCGGAAGAATATTAACTGCAGACATGGTAATTCTTTCAATAGGGGTAAGACCTAACAGCCAGTTAGCTAAGGATGCAGGTTTGGAGCTAAATCAAAGGGGTGGAATAGTTGTAGATAAATATTTAAAAACATCTGATCCTAACATTTATGCTCTTGGTGATGTAATCGAAGTAGAAGAATTTATAAACAAAGGTAAAGCAATGATTGCGTTGGCTGGTCCTGCAAACAAACAAGGAAGAATTTGTGCAAATAATATTTATGGCGCTAATGAAGAATATAATGGCACCATGGGAACTTCTGTTGCAAAGGTTTTTGACTTAACAGTTGCTTCAACAGGTGCAAATGAAAAAACACTTAACAAAATAGGATTGGTTGAAGGTAAGGATTATTACACTGCGACCATATCACAAAAATCTCATGCAGGATATTACCCTGAAGCAGCGGAATTGATACTAAAATTAGTATTTTCAGTTGATGGTAAGAAAATTTACGGAGCGCAAATTGTCGGCGAAGACGGAGCAGATAAAAGAATAGATACAATCGCAACTACTATTCGTTTAGGAGGTAGCATTTATGACTTAAAGGAACTTGAACTTGCTTATGCTCCCCCGTACTCATCTGCTAAAGATCCAGTAAACATGTTAGGTTTCGTTGCAGAAAATATTATTGAAGGTAAAATTAAATTTAGCAAATGGAATGATATAGATCCATCAAATCAAAGTGATTATACAATACTTGACATTCGCGAGGAAGCAGAGTTAATGGTTTTTGAAATACCAAACTCCATTAATATTCCACTTAGCGAACTAAGAAACAGAATAAATGAGTTAAATAAAAATGATAAAATTATAGTATTTTGTGCTGTGGGAGTTCGTTCATACAATGGAGCAAGAGCATTAATGGAAAATGGATTTAACAATGTTGAAGTTTATCCTGCAGGAACAAGCTTTTACAAAAGTGTGTATTATGATTATTTCAACAAAATATATGGAATTAATAACATACCAAAAATGAATGAGGAAAATATAAATATAGTTAATACACCGGAAGAAAATTCATCAGAGGAAATCAAAGCAACTATACAGGTTGATTGTAGCGGACTTCAATGCCCGGGGCCTATAATGAAAGTTTATGAAACAGTAAATAAAATTAATGACGGTGATATAATAAAAGTTTCCGCAACTGATTCAGGATTTGCAAGAGATGTTGAAGCTTGGTGCAGAAGGACTGGAAACACATTCTTAAAAGTAGAGAGGGAAGGAAAAAATAATATTGTTTTTTTAAAAAAGGGTACATCAGAGAGGAAACAGGATTACTCTTTACAAAAATCAACAGTATCAACTCCTGCAAATGATGGTAAGACCATAATTGTATTCAGCGGTGATTTGGATAAAGTACTGGCTTCCTTTGTTATAGCTAATGGTGCAGCAGCAATGGGAAGACCAGTTACAATGTTTTTCACATTCTGGGGATTGAATGTTTTAAGAAAAGCAGAAAAACAAAATATTAAAAAACCTCTTATTGATGCAATGTTTGGTATGATGATGCCTCAAGGAGTAGGCAAATTAAAGCTTTCCAAAATGAATATGGGCGGAATGGGAACAGCAATGATGAAAAAGGTTATGAAGGACAAAAATATAGATTCACTTGAAGATTTAGTAAAAAAAGCAATGGATAATGGTGTTAAAATGATTGCTTGTACCATGTCTATGGATGTAATGGGAATAACAAGAGAAGAATTAATTGACGGTGTTGAATATGCAGGTGTTGGAACTTATTTAGGAGATGCAGAAGAATCCAATGTAAACCTCTTTATTTAAAGTAAAATAATCAAACCACAAAAATAAAGCTGTCTATTTGACAAAGTTCATTTCAAGTAGGGCAGCTTTATTTTTATCTATAATATAAATTAGAAGGAGTATTCTATATCAGAAAAATTTCTTGAAAAAAACTCAACTTCTTTAGCTACAAAATCTATTGATTCCTTATCAATCAAAAGCCTTTTTATAAAAAGTGCAATTTGTTCCATGTCTTTTTCTTTTAAACCTCTTCTTGTTACTTCAGGCGTTCCAACACGAATAACAGGAGATTCACCTGAGAAATCATCAGACACTAATATATTTGCCTTTTCTAAATATTTAGCTGGTGCTGTATCTATTTTATCTCCCAAGTTCACTAACAGTAAGTGTGATTCTGTAAATCCTTTATTTTTTCCTATTACATTAAATCCGTATCTATCTAAAGCGCTTGCTAATGCTTTTGAATTTTTTACAATTTGTTTACCATATTCTTTTCCAAATTCCTTCATTTCCAAAATAGAAGCAGCAAGAGCCGGTAATCTATTGAGATGGTGGCTTGTAACCAGTGATGGTGAAAGAGTATTTCCTACCTTGAAAATAAGCTCTTTGTTGTTGGAAACTACAAATCCACCTTGAGGCCCTGGGAATGATTTATGTGTGCTACCAAACATTATATCAGCACCTTCTTCCAAAGGATTTTTGAATACACCTGATGCAATCAATCCTGTAACATGAGCAGCATCATATGCAATATAGAATCCAAACTCATCTGCCAATGGTCTTAATTCTCTTACTGGCTCTTGAAATAGTGTGCCTGAACCTCCAAATATAACCAGCTTAGGCTTGAGCTCTCTAACCTGAGCTTTTAATGCCTCAACATCAACTGCACCATCTTCTGTGAATTTCATGTATTCTACATTAATTGTTTCATCAAATTGCTTTACCTGGCACATTGGTCCAACTAGACCATGACCCCAATCCTTTAAACTAACTTCAATAACTAAATCACCTGGCTCAAGTATTGCTAATACCACTGACATACCAGCCATATGTCCACCAATAGGTCTCAAATCAGCATACTTAGCTTTAAAAATTTCTTTCACAAGCTCTTGTGTTTCCATTTCGAACTCATGAATATATTTATTTCCTGTATATTCTCTTTCTGACGGATCTATTGTTGAATAGCATCCATACCTATTTCCAAAATCACAGCTTAAATAATTTCTAACCTTTTCACTTGAGTAATTCTCAGAAGCTATTAAATTTAAGCAACCTTGTCTATAATTCAAGTGTTTGTTTAACATGTTATCTATATCCCTTGTTGAGTTAAACATGTTCGTCCTCCCTAATTAAAATTGACTACCCTCCTCCTAACGGTTTTATAATTCTAACAATGTCGTTTTGATATATTAGCTGCTTATCATATTGAGACATCAAAATTTGTTTGCTGTTTATAAATACCGCTACGGATTCAACATAGTTTAAATGCTTTATTAAATTTAACACAGTATAATTATGAGGAACGTTTATTGCCTTATTATTAACAATCACTTCCACACAATCACCACCTTAATTAATCAACCACTGCAATGATAATTTTCTCATTGTTGATTCAGTAGGATTACCATTATGTGAACACCATCCAGCTAATTCATAATATAACTTTTTAGATTTTTCATGAGCTTCTTTATCTAATACTACTCCGTCAGATGGACCTCCTTTAAGAGGTATGAACATTTTTTCTGGAAGCTGATCATCAGCTTTTGTAAACCCTTCTTTTGCATTATAATAACGCATCATGTTAATTCGTCTTTCTCCAACCTGCATTAATTCATATATTGAAGTATCCCATCCTAATCCATGCTTACATAATTCAACCATTTCATCTGGTCCATAAAGCTCCCAAGCTGGACCCCAAACAAACTGACACAAGCACAACGTATCTAATATGGAGAAATATTTTTGTGTATCTAAAGCAAATCGAACCTTATCATCATCCATTGTAAAATTATCCTCATAACCTTTGTTTATACCTATTTTTGCCAGTCTAATTCTTTCCCTACTATCAGGTGGCATTACAAGGAAAGGATCATGCTCACTTGATTGATGATCTGCTCCAAAAGGATTAACTGCGTATATTAGACCGACTGCAGGTTTGTATTGAGGCATATGAGCAGGTAATTCTTGTTTTTTTACTGTTACAGTAAGAGAAATAGCTTCTTGTCCTAATTTCTCAGCAGCTCTGTAACTACCTTCTGCTAATAGTTCACCAATTCCTTCCCTCTTAGCAATCTTTTCAATTAATATAGGTAATGCTTTTTCATTTCCGAAATTTAATTTTATTCCATCACATTCCTCTTCATTTAATAAACCTTTTTCATAACATTCCATTGCAAAGGCAATAGTTGCACCGCATGAAATAGTATCTAATCCATACATATTACATAATTGATTTGCTAATGATACATATTCAAGATCTGCAACACCACAATATGAGCCAAAGGTTCCTACAGTTTCATATTCTGGTCCACCGTATAGCGGATCAACCATTCCAGGCACCTCAACAACTCTTTTGCACCTTACTGCACAGGCAAAACATGTATCTCTTTCTTTAAGTATGGTATCATACATTGTTGTTCCTGTTAATTTTTCTGCACCCTCAGGAAAATATCCTGATGTCCAATTTCTTGTAACCAAAAATCCTTCATTGCTAAATCCTTCTAAATCTCCATCTGTGCCATATTGGCCTAATCCTGCTACTGCGCCATTATCCTTAAGTCTTTGACTTACACTTTTTGCAAGCTCCATAAATTTTTCGTTATTATATGGTTTTATTGGCTTCCCTTTAGCCACAACTACTGCCTTTAAGTTCTTAGAGCCCATAACGGCACCCATACCATTTCTGCCATTAGCCCTATTACACATATTTATTATACATGCATACTTAACAAGATTCTCTCCCCCTGGTCCTATTTGAGCTATTTCAACATCATCTCTATTTAATTCCTTACGAATTATTTCTTCTGACTCACCTGTAACTTTACCCCAAATATTATCAGCACTTCTTAATTCAAACTTATCTCCATCAATAAATAAGTATACAGGTTTATCAGATTTTCCATTAAAAATTATTGCATCATATCCATTAGATTTAAGATGAACTGGAAAGTAACCTCCTGATTGACTATCACCTATTGTTCCCGTTAATGGGCTTTTTGCAGTTACATTTAATCTACTTATTCCACTAATAGGCAGACCTGTTAAAGCGGAAACCGAGAAAACTAATGTATTTTCAGGGGACAATGGATCAATACCTGACTTCATCTCATTTAATGCTAAATATACACCCAAGCTTGAGCCACCAGGATATAATCTATATATTTCACCGGAAAGTAATTCAGTTTTTACTTCTCCTTTAGTAAGATCAATTTTTAATATTTTAGCATCAGGGAATTGTTTATACATATATTTGCCTCCTTGTAATAAAATCAAGGGGAAAAAATTCCCCTTATTTATTTTCTATCTCAGCTACTTCAACCATAAGTTTATCTAATATAGCTGCACCTTTTGCTCCTACCATGTTTTTATATACATCATATGCTGATTTACTAGCTTCCTTAAATAATTCCCTCTCTTCCTGAGTTAATGTTACTACTTCTATATCAGTAGATTCTTTTATTTTATCTAATGCTCCACCGTTCAAATCCGCTTGTGCTTGGAATGAGAAATCTCTTGTCTCTTCAACAGTCTCTAAAATCATTTGTTGTATATCTGCTGGTAAACTATCAAAGAATTTAGGATTAACTGATGTAGTAGTTACATAAAGACTTGAACTTCCTAATGTTAAGTAATTTTGTACTTCACAGAATTTCATTTCTTCTATAGCTGATAAAGGATTTTCTTGTCCTTCTATCATATTTAATTGAAGTCCACTGTAAACTTCCAAATATGGCATCGGTGTAGGATTTGCTCCATATGCTTCATATGATGCAACTATCATAGGTGATGGCATAGTTCTCATCTTTAGTCCCTTCCATAGTTCAGGTCTATTTACCGGCTTAGATGTAGTCCATTCCATAGAACCATCTGTCCAATATGATATAACTTTTATATTCTTATCTGCATAGATTGCTGTTAAATCCTCATTTAAAGCTTTACTTGTTTTAAATATCTCTTTATTTTTTTCCATATCTTCTGAGAATAGGAAGTGCA
>JAEZGU010000103.1 GCA_023416855.1 Bacillota bacterium | reverse complement strand
AATGAAAGCAACTGGAATTGTCAGAAGAATTGATGACTTAGGTAGAGTAGTTATCCCAAAGGAAATAAGACGTACTTTAAGAATAAGAGAAGGGGATCCTTTAGAGATATTCACAGACAGAGAAGGTGAAATTATACTCAAAAAATATTCACCTATTGGAGAGTTAACAGAATTTGCGGGAGAGTATGTTGAATCTTTGTTTGAAACAACAAGACATATAGCAATTATTACAGATCGTGATGGAGTTATAGCAGTATCAGGTAGTTCAAAAAAGGATTATGCAGAGAAAAGATTGAGCCCTGAGCTTGAAAAAATTATTGAAAGCAGAGAAATGTACGTAACAAACGGAAATTCTAAGCCAATAAGAATTACTGCAAATGAATTTAATCCTGATAACTATATTAGTCAAGTGATTTCTCCAATATTAGTTCATGGTGATCCAATAGGAGCAATAATGCTCTTATCAAAGGATAAAGCGGCAAAAATGTCTGAAGTTGAAGAAAAGTTAATTAAAACTGCAAGTGTGTTTTTATCAAGACAAATGGAAAGCTAAATAATTTTAAGAATTGTCAAAGATGGTTTATTATAAAACCATCTTTGTTTTTTTATTTGTTATTTTGATTAAATTGCCTTATAATTAATATATAATAATTTAAAATACATATAAAATACTCTTAGGAGGTACATAATGAACATAAAATTTTTAGGTGCTGTAAAAGGTGTTACCGGTTCAAGTCATTTAATACAATATAGGGATAAAAAAATACTGTTAGATTGTGGCATGTATCAAGGCAAGGATGATGATTTAAATATAGATGAATTTGAGTTAAACCCGGCTGAAATTGATTATTTATTATTGAGTCATAGCCATATTGATCATAGTGGTAGAATACCTTTGCTTGTTAAAAATGGATTTAAGGAAACTATTTATTGTTCTAAGTCAACCTATGAGTTGTGCGAGATTATGCTATTAGATTCAGCTCATATTCAAGAAACAGAAGCTGAGTGGAAAAACAAAAAAGCAATGAGAACAGGAAGGAAATTAGTTGAACCATTATATACTCAAAAAGATGCATTAGATAGCTTTCAATATTTTAAAACAGTTCAATATGACCAAATAGTAGCAATAGATGATGTTCTAACAGTGAAGTTTAATGATGCGGGACATATATTAGGTTCATCCATAATTGAAATGTGGTTTTCTGAGAACAAAGAAAATGTTAAGCTTGTGTATTCCGGCGACATAGGAATGAATGAAAAACCGATATTAAATAATCCTGCTATAATAGAAAAAGCTGATTATGTAATTATGGAAGCAACATATGGTGATAGGGTGCATGAGGACATAGAAAATCGAGCTGAAGAATTTTTAAACATAATATTAGAAACAGTCAAAAGAGGTGGTAATGTAATAATTCCTTCTTTTGCTGTAGGGAGAACTCAGGAACTGATATATGAATTAAACAAATATTATGATTGTCATATAAACGAAATTGGAGAAAAATTAAACGAACTAAAAAAAATACCTGTATATATAGATAGTCCTTTAGCAATTAAAGCAACAGAAGTTTTCAAACGAAATGCCAATGTGTTTGATGAAGAAGCCAGAGAATGTATAATGCAGGGTGACAATCCTTTAGAATTTGAAAATCTTCATTATAGCCAAAGTGCTGAGGAATCAAAGCAACTTAATCTTTCAATGGAGCCTAAAATAATAATTTCAGCTAGTGGAATGTGTGATGCTGGACGAATAAAACATCATTTAAAACATAATTTATGGAGAAATGAATCAAGCATTGTCTTTGTTGGATACCAAGCGGAAGGAACTTTAGGGAGAAGAATTGTAGATGGAGAAAAAAATGTAAAGGTATTAGGTGAAAATATTAATGTAAAAGCTGAAATACACAATTTAGAAGGATTTTCCGGTCATGCGGACAAAATTGGTTTATTGAACTGGCTGAAGGGATTTAAGGAAAAACCTAAGACCGTATTTATAGTACATGGAGAACAATCAGCAAAGGAAAACTTTGCAAGAGAAGTAAAAAATGAGCTTAAATTAAATTGCATTATTCCTGAACATAATGTTGTATATGAAATTAAGAAAAATAAAATAGTTGAAGAAGCAGAAGTAGATACTAAAGCAGCAGAATATAGTCAAAGAACTGAAGGTATAAACAAAAAAAGAATTACTAAGTTGTTGAATGAAATAGAAGAATTGAAAACAGTATTTGATGTTGCGATTAAAAGAACTAAGGAACAAGTAAACTCAAATATGGATATTGAGCAGTATAAAAAAATCAATAATATAATTATTGATTTAGAAAACGAAATTATTAATTTAACGATGCTTTCCGGAGAATAGAAGTAGGGAGAACATAAGATGAAGTCGTTGGCAATAGTAAGTTATACTATAGAATCTGTAAACAGCTATTACAACCAAATTAAAAGTTTATTTTCAGATAAAATAAATATTAAAACATATATCTTAAAGGATTTGGAGAAAAATAGTGAAAAAAAAATAAATGCAGATGTATTATTGATTCCTTCATATCATCTGTATAAAAAAATAAAAAATAATGTTAATAAAGACACTGATCTTTTGTTTGCCCATAGAACAATATCTAAATCAGGCATGGATAAAATATCTAAGCTAAAAGAAGGATCTAAAGTAGTATTAATAGATGAAAGTCCAGAAATGGCCGAACAGATAATTTCGATAATCTATCAGATTGGTGCAAGACATATTGACCTTAAGTCATTTTGGAATTCAAATATTGATGACTTTGACAAGTTTATTGTTTTAGGCCAATCGGATTATACGCCGAGTGTTAATAAGAAAATAATAAATATAGGTAACAGCTTGTTAGATATCAATACAATTATAGATATTGGCATGAAATTTGACTTGTTTTCTATATTAGATAGACAAGATGTTGTGAGAAGCTATAAAGAAATTAAAACTGCAAACTTTGGTTTTTTAAAAATATTGGGCCTTACAAACAGTAGAGAAAGTCAATTAGATATTTTGATGCAGAATATTGATGCAGGTGTTATAGGAATAAACAACGAGGGCGATATTTACTTATACAACGATAATGCAAAAGAAATAGTTAGAAAAGATAGCCAACATGTATTGAATAAAAAAGGAATTGATTTGTTTCCGGAAATACCTTTTGATTATACAATAGAAAATTTAAAACCCGTTGAGGAAAAAATAATTAAAATTAATGGATATGATGTAGTTGTATCTGTAAATCCTTTGTTGCATTCAAGAAAGATGTATGGTGCAGTAGCTATAATAAGAAGGTATTCTGACTTAGAAAAAAAGGAATATATGCTTAGAAAAAAACTTATTGGAAAGGGATATACAGCAAAGTACAATTTTGAAGATATTTTTGGAGAAAGTGAATCCATTATAGAATGTAAAAATATCGCAAAAAGAATGTCAAAATCAAATTCCTCTGTATTAATAACAGGAGAGACCGGTACGGGTAAAGAATTATTTGCTCAAGCAATACATAACAATTCTTTGAGAAAAGAGTTTCAGTTTGTTCCTGTTAATTGTGGAGCTTTTCCTGAAAGTTTGCTTGAAAGTGAATTGTTTGGTTATGAAGAGGGTGCATTTACCGGTGCAAGAAAGGGAGGTAAACCAGGTCTGTTTGAACTTGCTCACAAAGGTACATTATTTTTGGATGAAATAACTGAAATGCCTATGAGTTTGCAAGTTAAGCTTCTTAGAGTGCTTCAGGAAAGAGAAGTAGTGCGACTTGGTGGAGACAGAATAATAGATGTAGACATAAGAATAATAGCGGCAACTAATAAAAATATAAAAAAGATGGTTGATAATGCTGAATTTAGAGAAGATTTATATTATAGATTAAATGTTCTCCCATTAAAAATTCCGCCTCTTAGAAATAGAAAAGAAGATATTTTAGGTCTTGTTGATTATTTGAAAAAGTCATTTGACAGTGATTTTGCATTGACTGATAAGGCCAGGGACTTCTTATTGAATTACAGTTGGAAGGGAAATGTTAGAGAATTAAGAAACTGCGTAGAATATTTAGTAAACCTGGGATTAAAAGTAGTAGACCAAAAAGATATACCGGCAGATTATAGTGAAAAGACTACAGATAATAAACTTATCTCCTCAGAACAAAATATAATTTATGAATTTCTTGAGCAAGCAGGTAACAATTTAAAAAAGTATATTTTTGTGCTTGAAGAATTAATGATTGGAAGTAAAAACAACCAAAGGTTAGGAAGGCGTACACTTAGTGATATAGCCAAGAACAAAGGTATGTTCATAAGTGAACAGGAAATAAGAACCATACTTATAAACCTTGAAAATTACAAAATGGTAGAAATATATAAAGGTCGAAGTGGAACTGTTATAACTGAATTTGGTAAAAAAGCATATTATTATTTGTCAATGGGTTAATGGGTTGCATGGTTAATACCATTTAACCCTATAATCGTATTTATTAAAAAAGAAGCTAAAATGCAAACGTAAGAATCATTGAAATTTACTATCCAATTAAAATGAATAAAAAAATAAAAATTTGGCATGAAATATGCATATATAAAAAGATAGGTATTGTTTCTTTTTGTATGTCTAAAAACATGGCATTATGGGACAACTTAAAGATTGATGATTAAGTAATCAATATAAATGATTTAAAGGAGGATACAAATTGAAAAAGTTATTGACAGGCAATGAAGCGATAGCAGTAGGAGCATATGAAGCAGGTATTCACTATGCTGCAGCATATCCCGGTACTCCAAGTACTGAAATTCTCGAGAACATAGCTCCTTATAAAGAAATAATTGCAGAATGGGCTCCAAATGAAAAGGTTGCAGTTGAGTCAACAATAGGTGCTTGTTATGCAGGTGCAAGATGTTTAACAGCTATGAAACATGTTGGATTAAACGTAGCTGCTGACCCATTTTTTACATTGGGATACACAGGTGTAAATGGTGGTATGGTATTAATAAGTGCAGATGACCCAGGGTTACATTCTTCTCAAAATGAGCAAGACAACAGATACTTTGCAAAAATGGCAAAGGTTGCAATGATAGAACCATCAGATAGCCAAGAGTGCAAAGACATGGTTATAAAGGCCATGGAAATAAGTGAAAAGTATGACACATTAGTAATGTTAAGAATGACAACAAGAGTTTGCCATAGTAAATCGGTAGTTGAAATTGGAGAAAGAGTAGAAGTTCCTATTAAACCTTATACAAAGAATTTAAGCAAAAACTTCGTAGCTCCTGCAGTTGCTAAACAATTGCACTTAGTTGTAGAAAAAAAGCTTATAGAGCTTGAGAAGTTCTCTAATGAAACAGATTTAAACTTTATAGAATGGAATGATAAAAAAATTGGTGTAATTTCTTCAGGTGTTGCATATCAATATGCAAGAGAAACATTTGGAGATTCAGCTTCATATTTAAAAATTGGATTTACATTCCCTCTACCAATGGAAAAAATTAAAAAGTTTGCTTCAGAAGTAGATACTTTGTATGTAGTAGAAGAATTAGAGCCATTTATGGAAGAACAAATTAAAGCAGCTGGTATTAATTGTATAGGTAAAAATAAAATACCTAACACTTGGGAATTAAATCCTGATATAGTTGAAAAATCATTGCTTGGAACAGAAAAACCTACAATAGATTATGATAAAACTGTTGCGGTAGGAAGACCTCCAACACTATGTGCAGGCTGCCCTCACAGAGGTTTCTACTATGAATTATCAAAACGAAAGAATGTTATGATTACCGGTGATATCGGTTGTTATACTTTAGGTGGAACTGAACCGTTAAATGCTATGGACACTGTTGTTTGTATGGGTGCTAGTGTAAGTATGGCTCATGGAGCTAAAAAAGTATTTGAAAAAAATAATGATGACAAACGTCTAATAGCTACAATAGGTGATTCAACATTCTTCCATTCAGGTATGACAAGTTTGTTAGATGTTGTTTATAACAAAAGCAACACAATTACTTGTATCCTAGATAATAGAATAACTGCAATGACAGGTCACCAAGAAAATCCGGGAACAGGTTACACTCTTCAGGGAGATGAAACTAAAATTGCCGATATAGAAACAATAGTTAGAGCATTAGGCATAGAACATGTAAAAACAATTAATCCATTAAACAGAGTAGAAATGAAAGAAGCTATGGATTGGGCATTTGAGCTTGATGAACCATCAGTTATAATTTCAAGATATCCATGTGCTCTTAAAAAATATTCTCAACAGGATTTGGAAGAATTTGGACCTATTCAAGGTGTTTGTGAAGTGGATCAAGAAATTTGTATAGGATGTAAAGCTTGTGTAAGAACAGGTTGTCCAGCAATTCATTTCCAACACGAAATAAAAAAATCATATATTAATGAAGCTCAATGTGTGGGTTGTGAATTATGTCTGCAGGTATGTCCTGTAAAAGCTATCAGTAAGGTAGGTGTTTAATTATGAAGAATAAGAATATATTATTAGTCGGTGTTGGCGGTCAAGG
>JAEZGU010000065.1 GCA_023416855.1 Bacillota bacterium | reverse complement strand
TTATAATAGTGGGTTTTTGCCAAAGACCTTTATGTGCTGTTCTTTCAATTTTAGTTCTTGGCATTCCTCTTTTACCTTCAATGGATTCAATAAGAGCCGTTCCTTCACCACAAACAAAAGCCCCTGAACCTAATCGTAATTCTATATCAAAATTAAAACCTGTCCCTAAAATATTGTTGCCAAGTATTCCAAGCTCCTTTGCTTGCTCTATTGCCACTTTAAGCCTTTTAACAGCAATAGGATACTCAGCTCTAACATAGATGAAACCTTTGTCAGCGCCAACTGCATATCCGCCTATAGCCATTCCCTCTAATACTGCATGTGGATCATTTTCCAAAATGGACCTGTCCATAAATGCACCGGGGTCGCCTTCGTCAGCATTGCAAATCATATATTTTTGATCAGCATCATATTTATAAGCTTCATTCCACTTTCTGCCTGTTGGAAATCCTGCACCGCCTCTGCCTCGCAAGTTTGAAGCAATCATGTCTTCTATAATATCACCGCTACTTTTATTAAACAAAATATCGGCTAATGCAGCATAACCGTCTACTGCAATATAATCCTCAATACTTAAAGGATTTATAATACCACAATTTTTCAGGGCAATTCTCACTTGTTTTTTGTAATATTCTCCATTTAAAACAATTGAACCATCTTCTTTTATATCTGCAATACCTGATTCTTTAATACGTGCTTCAAGAATTGGTCTTTGACTCTCTTTTATTTGATACAATCTGTCAAGTGTTAACAATTCCTACACCTCGTTTCTATACTTTTCAATCAAAGCTTTAACTTTATCCTTGGTAACTTTAGCATATACATCTTCATTTATGACTATAACAGGCGCTAAGCTACAATCACCAACACATCTTGTTGAATCAATAGAAAATTTTAAATCAGGTGTAGTATTACCTGCCTTTATACCAAGAGTGTTTTCAATTTCTTCTAATATAGCTTGTGCACCTTTTACATAGCAAGCTGTACCAAGACATACACTGATAATATTCTTTCCTTTTGGTATAAATGTAAATTGAGAATAAAATGTTGCCACTCCATATATTTCAGCCATAGGAATTTTTAAAGTTCTTGATATTAACTGCATAATCTCCAAGGGCAAATATCCAAAAGTCTCTTGTGCTTCCTGTAATACCGGCATAAGCAGGCCAGGTGTATCCTTATTGTCTTGCATGAACATTTTGAAGCTTTCAATTTTCTCTTTATTTTTTTCTTTATCAAATACAAACTCCATATTTGTTCTCCTTCTTAAATGTAACAGCCGACACAATATCAGTGTCGGCTGTAATCAGATGTCTTAATAATGCTGTTTAAAACAGACCTTTTATCTTTCCGTCTACATCAACATCTATTGTCTCTGCTGCAGGTACCTTAGGAAGTCCCGGCATCTTCATTATATCTCCTGTAAGAGCTACCAAAAATCCTGCTCCTGCAGAAATTGTAATATCTCTTATTGTAATTTTAAATCCTGTAGGTCTTCCTAATATTTTTGCATCATCTGTAAGTGAATATTGGTTTTTAGCCATACAAATAGGAAGATTTCCAAATCCAAGTTTTTCAAGATTTGCAATTTCTTTGCTTGCCTTTGGAGCAAATTCAACATCTGATGCTCCATATAATTTTGTTGCAATTGATTTTATTTTTTCTTTAACAGAAAGATCTAAATCATATGCATATTCCATATTGCTATCAGTCTGTGTTAACCTAATAACCTCATTAGCAAGTTCTTGTCCGCCTCTGCTTCCTTTGCCCCAAACTTCTGACAATGCTACGTTAACGCCTAATTCTTTGCATTTTTCTTTAATCAAATTAAGTTCTGCATCTGTATCAGTTGGGAATTTATTAATAGCTACAACTGCAGGAAGCTTAAACACCTGGGTTATATTTTCAACATGCTTTAACAAATTTGGAATACCTTTTTCTAAAGCTTCTAAATTTTCAGGACCTAACTCAGTCTTAGGTACACCACCATTATATTTTAAAGCTTTTACAGTAGCTACTATAACAACAGCGCTTGGTTTTAAACCTGTTTTTCTGCATTTTATATCTATAAACTTTTCTGCTCCTAAATCTGCTCCAAAGCCTGCTTCTGTAACCACATAATCAGCAATTTTACTTGCCATTTTTGTAGCAATAACACTGTTACATCCATGAGCTATATTTGCAAAAGGTCCTCCGTGTATAAATGCAGGAGTTCCTTCCAATGTCTGTACTAAGTTTGGTTTTAATGCATCCTTTAATAAAGCTGCCATTGCACCTTCAGCTTTTAGCTGACCAGCTGTTACTGCTTCACCGCTTCTATTGTATGCAACAACTATTTTCGAAAGGTTTTCTTTTAATTCAATTATATTATTAGATAAACAGAAAATAGCCATAACTTCAGATGCAACAGTAATATCAAATCCGTCCTCTCTTACTACACCTTCTGTTTTTCCCCCAAGACCATTTACAATTTTTCTTAACTGTCTATCATTCATGTCAACAGCTCTTCTCCAAACAATTCTTCTTGTGTCTATATCAAGAGCATTACCTTGGTGAATATGGTTATCTATCATTGCTGCAAGAAGATTATTAGCTGCACCTATTGCATGAAAATCACCTGTAAAATGAAGATTAATATCTTCCATTGGAACAACTTGAGCATATCCTCCCCCTGCTGCTCCACCTTTAACACCAAATACAGGTCCCAATGATGGCTCACGAAGTGCAATTATAGTTTGGTGACCTAAACTTGAAAGTGAATCTCCTAACCCTATTGTAGTTGTTGTTTTACCTTCGCCGGCAGGTGTAGGATTAATAGCTGATACTAATATAAGCTTTGCATCTTCTTTGTCTTTTAGCTCATTCTGCAAATATCTAAAATCGATTTTTGCTTTGTATTTACCGTAGTTTTCTACGTATTGATCTGGTATACCCATTTTTTCGGCTATATCATTAATAACCTGCATAGTTGCTTGCTGTGCAATTTCAATGTCACTTAGAAATTTTTCTGCCATTGTTCCTCCTAAGAATGTTATTGTTTTTTTATATTTACAATAAATACTTTGTATTGTATTATATTATAAGTTATGTTAATATAAATTACAATTTATTTATATTTTAACAGAGTAGATAAGACGCGTTAAGTGTTAAGGGATGGGATGTCGCCCTTAAACGAAAGCTATTCGCTGCGGTGTCTTGTCGCTTCCGCTGAATTTGAGAATTCTCTATTTCTCCTATTTTGTGCGGAAGTATTATTGCTCAAAAAGGAGGATAAATATGAGAAATAATACTGCACAGAAATTTACATCTTTAAACATTGTAAGGGCCGGACTTTTTATAGCCATGAGCTTAGTTCTTAAGGTCGTATTTGAAGTTTATATACCACTGGGAGGCATTCCAGCATTGCGTATAAATTTTGCATCAATACCCTTAATGTTGTCCGGTATGATTTTAGGCCCAGCAACAGGATTTTTGGTTGGAGCATCAGCTGATTTAATTAATTTTATGGTTAAACCCGGTGGTCCCTTTTTTCCCGGCTTTACATTGGCAAGCGGCTTAATTGGTTTATTGCCGGGATTGATTTACAAGTATATAAGAAAAGATATAAATTATAATTTATTAAACACATTTTTTATATCATTATTATCTGTTGGTTTTGTATCAATATTCATTTATAATGGATTACTAACCTTTGAAAATGGTATAATGTATAACGGCGACGTCTTAAGTCCTGTTTATATAGTAGGATTTTTTACTTTGGTCTTAATTTATTTAATTATTCCAATAAAAATAACCTCTAAAAATAGTGACTTAAGCATGAATAAAATTGTTTTTACTGTAAGTGTAACACAGTTAATTACTTCAATTATATTGAATACTTACTTTTTAACTATCCTATATGGAAAAGGAATTATGGCATGGTTGCCAGCAAGAGTATTGACCAATTTCTTTATGATTCCTCTATATTCAATAATAATTGCAGCAATTTTGAATGTTTTCAGAAAATTTGAGAAATAAAAAAATTACTGACGGGCTATACTGTCTGCTGCCAACTTTCCTGTTGAAAATGCAGCCTGTATATTAAAGCCACCTGTATCACCATCATAATCAATCACCTCACCTACAAAATATAGGTGGGGTATTATTTTTGATTCCATGGTTTTTTGATTTATTTCTTCTGTTGATACTCCACCCTTTGTTACCATAGCAATATGAAATCCACCTAATTTTTCTACCTTAAATGGATGATTTGAAATTAGTTCGATTAACTTATTTCTTTTATTTTTATCCAATTGGCTACAAATCAATTCTTCACGGATGCTTGCTAATTTTATTATTTTTTCGATAAAGCGTTTAGGTAAATTATAACTTTTCAATACAGTTTTAACATTCATTTTACCGGAAGTTAATATTAAATTTTCAAAATGACTTTTAAATTCTTCACTATTTTTATATGATGTAAAATTAATTCTTAAAATATCTCCCTTTTCAATATATCTTGAATTATTTAATATAACAGGACCTGAAAGGTTTACATGAGTAAACAAAAAATCACCATTAAATTCATTAATCTTTTTATTGTTCCTCCATAATGCTACAGCAATATTTGCAAATGAAATTCCTGACAAGTCCTTAAAATCATAATTTTCTGTATATATAGGCGTTAGACTTTCTGTTGGTTTTATTATTTTATGTCCTAAGCTTATGGCTAATTTATATCCATCACCTGTTGAGCCTGTGTTTGGATATGAAATACCTCCTGTTGCAATTATTAAATTACAACTAACATATGTTGACTTAGATGTTTTAACTATAAACAACTTGTCTTCACCATACATTATGTTTTCTACAGGTGAACCATATAAAAAATCCACACCGTTTTTTTTGCAACAAGAAATTAATGCGTCAAGTATATCTGAAGCATTAAGTGACTTAGGAAAAACCTTGTTATCTTCTCTTATAAAGCTTTTTACACCTACATTATAAAAAAATTCCATTGCATCTTTATTGGTAAAGTTGTAAAGGGCAGATTTTAAAAACCTGCCCCTTTTACCATATCTTATTAAAAATTCGTCTAATGTGCAATTATTAGTATAATTGCATTGACCTGCACCGGATATAAGAATTTTTTTACCGGGTTCTTTGTTTTTTTCAATTAATAATACTTTTTTATTTTTAATAGAAAGTGCACTGAATAATCCCGATGCACCTGCTCCTACTATTATTACATCGTATATCATTATGGTATCATAACACTAACAGCAATTAATTCTCCACTTTGAGAAACAGCAGTGCTAAATATGATTTCTCCTTCAATAATATCTTTTAAGTATTTTGTTTCACCCATTGTGTTAAATATTTTTGTATTGTTTGTTACTTTTAATTGTATTAACTCTGTTTGTCCGTTATCTTTTACATTTTGCATCATTATTATTCTGTCATTTGTGTTTAAATATATTACTTTTCCTTTGAAGTTTCTTGCTGTTTGTAATTCTGATGCTTCTATCGTAACTATTTCATCTCCGGAAGTATTTACACTTACATAATAACCAACGCGTAAATCATATATTGTAGCAGTTTTATTTCCTATTGATACAATTACATTGTTACTGATTGAATATTGTGTAGTATCTCCATCATCATCAGTTATTTTTATTTTATTCACCGTGTCAAATATGATTTCCTTAATAGTACCGCTCATTTCTGCTTCCTTAGCAACAGTGTTTATAGCGCTCATTTCATCATATATTGTAGTTATTGTTACTTCATCACCAACTCTTACTTGATCAAAGCTTGAATCTTCATCATTTCTTGTTACGTCAACATAACTGTTAAATTCAAATGTCTTTTCTTCACCTTTATCCATTTTAATAGTAATTAAAACCGGATATTTGGAATAATCAATTTTAGATATTACACCATCGTAATGCTTAACACGGCTAATGGCATTAACCTGATAAACCTTGTTATCCTCTAACAGTAAGGTTACTTCATCATTTTTCTTTAATTTTTTTATTTCAACCTCTTTACCATCAAGGTAAACTTTAGCAGTTGAAGGTATATTGTACTGTAATTTATCCTTATCTTCATCAATTATAGTTAGTGACGCAGGTGATGCATAAGCTACTATGGATATTTTGCCTTTAATAACCTTTTTAGAATTATCAACCTCTATACTTACAGCCGTTCTATCTTCAGTAATTTTACAGTTAACAACCATATCGATTTTCAAATCAGAATAGTCTCTAACTTTGTTATTAATATTTATTTTTGTGTCATTGTTTATTTTTACTATGCTTTCTTTGTCACTTTCATCTTTTATATATATGTAATCCTCATTTTTTGATGTTGATGAAATAATTCCGCTTACCACTGTAGTTTTAACGAAATTATCAAATTCAGGGTAAACATCATTATCCTGTATATAATCGTAAGCTTTATCTATTACTGTTGCAATTTCAGCTCTTGTAATTTTGTTTAAAGGATTAATATTCTTTTTATCATCGCCTTGCATTATTTCCTTGTCATACATCATATAAATATATGGTCTTGCTGCAGCAGATATTTTTGCTACATCAGTAAAAGGTAGTGAATATGCTTTTAATTTTTGTGCTTCGTCTCCTAAAAGCATCGCTTTCGTTAACAATACTGCTATTTCTTCTCTTGTGGCATCCTGAAAAATTGTTTTCTTAGCAAACATATCTTCAATACCTTTTTCAGAAACAACCCCTAATTCGATTATTACGGATAAATATTCAAATGACCACTCATAATATTTTGTATTAAGCATAAAGTCAAATTTAGATTTGTATTTTTCAATTATTTCTTCTTTTAAATCTTCGTCAATTTCATATAATCTTGACATCATTATTAATGCTTCTAAAACATTAACATTATTATCAGGCTTAAATGTTTTATCTTCATAGCCTGCAACAAGACCGTTTTTTGCAACTCTCTCTATGTATCCTTTAGCCCAATGATTAGAAATGTCTGTGAATGTTAATGCATTTACTGTCATTGTAAGGACTAAAGAAAGAACGATTACCAGCACAATAATCTTTTTCATAATGCCTCCTTAATACCCTATTTTTGAAAATTATATCATAAAACAATTATTCTAGCAATTATTTCTTAATTCGACAATCCAACTTTACTATTGACTTATTGTCAATTTATGATAAATTTTAATCATGACAAATAATCGGGGTGCCATATGCTTTTAATATTAAATAAGAATTCTGAAAATAAAGAAATCGCTATAATTAAAGAGAAAATTAATAAGTTAGGATTAGAGGTTAACGAAATCAATGAATTGAATTATCATATTCTTGGTTTAATTGGTGATGTAAGTAAACTTGATCCCGGTATTTTTGAAGCATATAAAGCTATTGACAAAGTAATATTTGTTCAAGAGCCATATAAAAAAGCAAACCGATTGTTACATCCTAATAATACTGAAATTAAAATTAATAATCAAATAATCGGTGGCAATAAAATTAATATTATAGCAGGCCCATGTTCAGTAGAAAATCAAGAGCAAATATTAAGTATTGCAAATGATGTTAAAAAGTACGGAGCTAAATTTTTAAGAGGTGGAGCATTTAAGCCAAGGACATCTCCATATAGTTTTCAAGGATTGAAAGCAGAAGGATTAGAGCTGTTAAAGCTTGCCAAGCAACATACAGGACTTCCGATTGTAACTGAATTAACTTCATTAGAATTTTTAGATGAATATGTTGAAAATGTAGATATAATTCAGGTTGGTGCCCGCAACATGCAAAATTATGAAATGTTAAAGCAACTTGGGAAAATTAATAAGCCGATATTGCTAAAAAGAGGCCCATCATCAACAGTGGAAGAACTGCTAATGTCGGCTGAATACATACTCCTTGGTGGAAATGAAAATGTAATATTGTGCGAAAGAGGTATAAGAACTTTTGAAAACTACACAAGAAACACATTGGATTTAAGCGCAGTTCCCGTTATTAAAAAATTAAGTCACCTACCTGTTATAGTTGACCCAAGTCACGCGACCGGTCGTTGGTGGATGGTTGAACCAATGGCTTTAAGTTCAATAGCGGCAGGCGCAGATGGATTAATTATTGAGGTACATAACGATCCTGAAAATGCTCTTTGTGACGGAAATCAATCAATAAAACCGGACAAATTAAAACAGCTTATGGAGAAACTAAAACTAATTGCAAAGGCAGTTGGTAGAGATATATAGTATGAAATTAAAAATCAATATAAAAAATAGTACTCATAACTATGAGGTAACTATAAAGAAAAATTTAATAGTAAATTTATCAGAAGAAATTAATAAAATTTACAATGGTAATAAAATTGCTGTTATAACAGATGAAAATGTATTTAAACTGTATGGAGACAAAATAACAAACAGTTTATGTGATCTGTTTGATGCTTATTTTATTGTAATAAAACCCGGTGAAAACAGTAAAACACTAAGTGTTTTAGAGTTCATTTATACAAAACTGATAGAATATAACATCCAAAGAAATAATTTAATAATTGCCTTAGGTGGCGGAGTTGTAGGTGACTTAGCAGGTTTTGCGGCCTCTACATATTTAAGAGGTATAGATTATATTCAAATACCAACATCACTTATTGCGCAGACTGATTCTTGTATTGGGGGTAAGACAGCAGTTAATTTACCTGAAGGCAAAAATTTGGCAGGAAGCTTCTATCATCCAAAAGCAGTATTAGTTGATACTGATTTTTTATTTACTTTAAGTGATGAATACATTAAAGATGGATTAGGCGAAATTATAAAATATGCTTGTATACAAGATATATCATTATTCCAAACTTTAACTAACATCAAAACAAATAATGAACTTTTTGAAAATATAGAGCAAATTGTATATACATGTTTAAACATTAAAAAACAGTTAATAGAATGTGATGAGAAGGATATGGGTTTAAGAATGCTCTTAAATTTTGGACATACAATTGGCCATGCTATAGAAAAGTATTATAGTTATCAAATAACTCATGGAGAAGCAGTATCCATAGGTATGTATATTATTACTAAAAATAGTGAAAGAATCGGATATACAGAAGTTGAAACATCTGATAAATTAAAAAATATTTTAGATAATTTCCATATTAATTATAACTTAGATAATTATAATAAAGAGGAGATAAAAAAATTTATATTAACCGACAAAAAAAATTTAAATAATGACATAAACTTAGTGTTATTAAAAACTATAGGCACTGGCTTTATAAAAAAGGTACCACTCCGTGTTATTAATGAGTTTATTGCCTATTGATGTATAGGAGAAATTTATGGATATTTTAATAAAGCCTTCAAAGCTACACGGAAAAATAAATGTACCTCCTTCAAAAAGCTTAAGTCATAGAGCTATCATTTGTGCTTTCCTATGCAAAAAAACAGAAAGCATAATTAATAATCTAATTTTGTCAGAAGATATAAAAGCAACTTTAGAAGGTATGAAACAATTATGTAACCAGAATGTGCAAAATCCAGTGATAGATTGCAGGGAATCCGGTTCGACACTAAGATTTTTAATTCCCATTTCTCTTATTTTACATAATGAATGTAGTTTTACCGGAAGCTCAAAGCTTTTTGAACGACCATTAGACATTTATTATAATATTTTTAATGATCAAAATATCAAATATACTTCCAATGCTGACATACCTTTATACATTAAAGGAAACTTGCAGGCAACTACTTATAAAATATCAGGAAAAATAAGTTCTCAGTTTCTCTCAGGTTTGTTCTTTGCTCTTCCACTATTATCAGATGACTCTAAAATTATAATAACGGATTGCTTAGAATCTAAAAATTATGTTTATATGACTATTGATGTTATGAAAAAATTTGGTGTTATAATACAAAAAATAAATGACAATGAATTTTATATAAAGGGAAATCAAACTTATAAATGTACTAACTATACAATTGAATCAGATTATTCTCAGGCAAGTTTCTATTTAGTGGCAAATGAATTAGGAAATAACATTAAAACTATAGGATTAAATGAAGATTCTTTGCAAGGGGATAAAGAAATAATTAATATTATAAAAAGATATAATAGCACTGAAAAGAAAATTATAATTGATGCATCTCAAATACCTGATTTAGTCCCAATATTAGCTGTGCTTGCATCACTAAAAAATGGAGTTACTACAAATATAATAAACGCAAGGCGTCTTCGAATTAAAGAATCCGATAGATTAAAGGCAATATCTACAGAGCTGAGGAAGATAGGTGCTAAAATACAGGAAACTGATGACGGATTAATTATATATGGAGCATGTAAGCTTGTAGGTGGAGCAAATGTAAGCAGTTGGAATGACCATAGAATAGCAATGTCATTAGCAATCGCTGCTAGCAACTGTGAATATGATATAATATTAGAAAACTACCAAGCGGTAAATAAATCCTACCCAAGCTTTTGGGAAGATTATAAATATTTAGGAGGCACAATAAGTGAGCTCAATAATAGGTAATAAATTAAAAATCAGTTTGTTTGGCGAATCTCACGGTGAAGCAATAGGGGTAGTTATAGATGGTTTACCTGCAGGAATAGAGTTGAATACAAAGCATATTAGACAACAAATGAAAAGAAGAGCTCCTGGGCAAAGTGAGTATTCAACTCCTCGAAAAGAAGATGATAATTACAATATAGTAAGTGGTTATTTCCAAGGAAAAACTACCGGAACACCACTATGTGCCCTATTTAAAAATGAAAACAAAAACTCTGATGATTACAACGAAATAAAATCAAAAATTCGTCCCGGCCACGGTGATTATACAGGGTTTATAAAATATAAAGGATTCAATGATTATAGAGGCGGAGGTCATTTTTCAGGCAGATTAACTGCTCCATTGACCTTTGCAGGTGCTATAGCTATGCAAATACTTGAAAGTAAAAATATTTATATAGGTAGTAGAATAAAAAGTATATCAGATGTTATGGATAATGATATTGAACTAAATTACGATAATATCAAAAGTTTAAAAGAAATGAATTTTCCGGTTATTTCAATTAACAAACTAAAATTAATGCAGGATAAGATTATAGAAGCAAAGGAAAATAATAATTCTGTAGGTGGAATAATTGAAACTTATGTAATAAATGTTCCTGCCGGTTACGGTGAACCATTTTTTGATTCTGTTGAAAGTAAATTGTCTCATATGATATTTTCAATACCATCAGTTAAAGGTATAGAGTTTGGTGCAGGCTTCAATATAACTAAGCTAACAGGTCAAGAAGCAAATGATGAATTTTTATTAAGTAACAATAGCATTATAACAAAAACAAATAATAACGGTGGTGTTTTGGGTGGTATAACAAACGGCATGCCTATTGTATTTAGGACTGCAATAAAGCCAACATCATCTATAGGTATATCACAAAGAACTGTAGATTTAATTAAAATGAGCGAAACAGATATTAGTGTTGAAGGTCGCCATGATCCATGTATAGTACCAAGGGTACTCCCGGTTATAGATAATGTAACTGCATTAGTTGTCCTTGACTTGATGTTAGAAAGAGAAGGTGCACTATGAATTTAGATTCTGCAAGGATACAAATAAATGAAATAGATAAGGAAATTGTTTTATACTTAGAAAAAAGGTTTGACTTAGCTATGCAAATAGGAAAATACAAAAAAGAAAACAATCTTCCTGTGTATGATGAAGAAAGAGAGAAAAACGTAATTGAAAATTGCATTAATTTTTTAAACAATAAGGAATATGCTAAATACATAGAAGACATATATAATCAAATAATGGAATCAAGTAAGGAATTGCAGCAATGAATAAAAATATTGTATTGATTGGTATGCCGGGAAGTGGTAAAACAACTATTGGAAAAGAAGTCGCAAAAAGATTACAAATACCTTTTATTGATATGGATGAAATGATTGAGAAAAAAGAGGGAAAAGTAATTTCAGAAATATTTGACTATGGTGAAGAACACTTTAGAAACTTAGAAACAAACTGCGCTAAAGAATTATCAAATAGAAAATTATGTGTTATTTCTACAGGAGGTGGAATTGTTAAAAGAAAAGAAAACATTGAATTATTAAAAATAAATTCAATTATAGTTTTTATAAACAGATCACCTGAAAAAATCGTATCAGACGTAGATATTCAAAAGCGACCTTTACTTAAAAATGGTATTGAAAATGTTTATAAAATTTATAATGAGCGAATCGATTTATATAAAAAATATTGTGATTTAGAAATTTTAAATGATGATACAATAGAATCTGCCGTAAACAAAATAGTAAATTCCATAAATAAAAGAGAGATATTTTATGAGTACTAAAAATATCTCTCTTTATATTTATTATATTTATTTCATATTTTCGAAAATTAATTATATATTGCTTATTGATTTACTGGACTTAACCAACTCAAATTCTTCTTGTATTTCTTGAGAAGGTTCTGGAGTTGACTTTGATACAAAATAGATTACTAAGCATGAGAATATAAATGCAGGTAACAATTCATATACTCCAAATATACCACCCATAGGTCTAAGGATAAGTTTCCATACAAATACCATAACTCCACCTGCTAACATACCTGCAATTGCTCCTTCTCTTGTTGTTCTTTTCCAGAACAGTGAAAATAACATTAGTGGGCCAAATGTTGCTCCTAATCCTGCCCATGCAAATGATACAATTGTAAAAATAACACTATTTTCATCAAGTGCAATAATAATTCCAATCAAAGTAATTGTAATAAGAATTGCTCTAGTTATAATCATAACCTGTTTATCAGTAGCATCCTTTCTAAAAAGCCCTTGGTATATATTTTTAGAAAATGCTGATGCACCTATTAACAAATATGAGTCCGCAGAACTAATTGTTGCTGCAAGAATACCTGCCATAGCGAGTCCGGCAAATATTGGATTAAATAATGTTTTAGCTGTTACTATAAAAATAGTTTCAGCTGCACCGGCAGTAGTTAAAGCTGTTGGGTATAATGCCCTACCTATAATACCAATCATAACAGCAGCAAATAAAGAAATTACAACCCAAACTCCAGCTATTGTAGAAGAAACTTTAATTTCTTTTTCATCTCTTATAGCCATAAATCTTAACAATACGTGAGGCATACCGAAGTATCCAAGTCCCCAAGCCATGGTTGATAAAATTGTATAGAAACCGTATTTGCCTGCTTCATTAAATAATGGAACTCCATTTTGTGCTTGCTGAACTCCGTCTACAATTTTAGGTGATGCTATTCCAAAGAATTCAAAAAATCCAGGTATTGATTTTGCATTGTCTATAACTACTGACATACCACCTGCTGCTGATGTACCAGCAACTAATACCAAAGATAATGCTGCAATCATTATAGAGGCTTGCATAGTGTCAGAAGCTGTTTCAGCTAAGAAGCCACCTACTGCAGTATAAAATAAAACAAATGCTGCACCCAAAATCATCATTGATACGTATGAAAATCCAAATAAGGTACTAAATAGTTTACCTACAGTTACAAAGCAACTAGATGCGTAAACAACAAAGAACACTAAAATCCATACTGCTGTAAGAGTTAATAACACATTTTTAGTATCCTTAAAACGATTACTAAAAAACTCTGGTAATGTAATTGAATTACCGGCTACTTCAGAATATCTTCGAAGTCTCCTTGCAACCCATATCCAGTTGATAATTGTTCCTGCTGCAAGTCCTATGGCAGTCCATATAGCATCACTTAAACCATAGAAGTATGCTACTCCCGGAAGTCCCATTAAAAGCCATCCACTCATGTCAGAAGAAGCAGCGCTTAAGGCAGATACCCAAGGTCCTATAGTTCTTCCACCTAAAAAGAAGTTATCACTACTTTCATTTGAACGCTTTGCAAAATACAGACCAATGCCAATTACTACTATCATGTAAATTACCATGGTTATAAATACTTGTAATGTTTCTCGACTCATCTACTATAACCTCCGTATAAAGTTTTCTTGCGGTTTTAAAGCAAGATATTTATATAAGTATAAATGCAAAATTATCTAAAGTCAAGAATAAATAATATCGATATATGTAGAAATGATAACGTTGTCTTTTTATTAACAAACTTAAAATTCCAACATTATATCGATTTACCATTTGTGCGTAAAATAAAAACAGATATGCATTAAAATACATATCTGCTTTACAATATGATAATGAAAGGATTTAATAAATTATACTATTCTAATAAGTTTTTTATCACTTCTTTGACTGTTGTTAATTTATTAACACTATTTAAATTAGCTCCTGCAAATATCAGTCCATCTCTTCCTTCCACTGCATTAATTAAACCTGATGATATGCAATATGGAATTGATGTAGGATTACACCCCGGTAAACATCTATAGCACTTACTTGCTTTGTTTCCACTAACCATAGATTCTGTCAGAAAGTTTGTCTTAATTGCTCTAGCAGGCATTCCTACAGGACTTTTTATAATTAGCTCATCATCCTTGGTTGCATTTATATAAGCTAATTTAAAATTATCATCAGCATCACATTCCGCAGTAGGTACAAATAAACTCGCTATTTGAAATCCATCAGCTCCTGCTTCACTAAGTTCTTTTATATCATCCTTTGTTCTAATTCCTCCTGCAGCAATTACAGGTATTTTAACATTGTATGCAATTTCAAAGCTACTAATTAATTCCTTAACTTCTTTTACAATGTCCTTTAATGCCATGCACTTGTTTTCAATAATTTCTTCCATTTTGAACCCTAAATGACCTCCCGCTAATGGGCCTTCAACTACAAAGGCATCAGGTAATCTATCATTTTTTAAGTAACTTTTAATAATTACTCTTGCTGCTTTAGCAGAAGATACTATAGGTACAATTTTCGTGGATGTACCTTGAACTAACTTTGGTAATGCTAAAGGGAGCCCTGCTCCTGATATTATTAAATCTATTTTTTCTTCTACAGCTTTCTTAACATAAAGTTCGTAGTTTGTTATGGCAGCCATTATGTTCATAGCAATGATGCCCTTTGTTTTCTCTCTTGCTTTTTGTATTTCTTTACCGATAGCTCTTAAATTTGCTTCTACAGGGTTTGTTTCAAAATCCGGTTCTCTAAATCCAATCTGAACTCCCGATATAGTACCTATACCGCCTTCATTTGCAACGGCAGCTGCCAAATTAGATAAAGAAACACCAATTCCCATGCCTCCTTGAATAATGGGAATTTTAGCAATTAAATCACCAATTCTTAATTCTTTTAGTTCCATCTTATCTCCAATATTTTATAAATCAATTTATTTGATATTCAAAGTATATATGTACACCCTTGATTTGTCAAGAAAAAAATGGGGAATAGCTTCCCCATCTTAATTATTTATTATTAAATTCATCTAATGCTGCTTGTGTTTTTGCCTGTTTTTCCTCGATGATTTCTTGAATCATCATGTCCTTGACCTTCATCAACCTTGTTTGATTACCTCTTTCATTTTCATCAAGTTTCATTTGAATATACTTGATTGTTTCTTGGAAACGCGGAATCATAACATATTCAAGAGCATTAACTCTTCTTCTGGTTTTTTCAATTTCCGCAGCAAGAAGCTGTACTTCCTTTTCAACTGCAGCTAACTTTAACAGTTCAGGAAATATATTCGATAAATTTTCAATGGCATTATCAAGCTCAGCTGAAGTATTGGCAAAACCATAAGGATAAATATTTGATGTATCATCAGTGGTTGTTTTAAAATCAAATACAGGTACATTTACACTCATAACATTTTTATTGCCGACCTCAATTGAAACACCTTGTTTCGGAAACATAAGAGCTTCTTCTAAAACTTCTGTTGACATAACTGCACTTGCAATTACAAAATTGGAATAAACAGCTGATATATGTGATTCCACTTCTTCTCTCAAGCTTTTATTTACTCTGGCAAGCTCTAAAAATTGTTTCATAAGCTCATCACGTTTATCCTTAAGCATTTTATGACCTTTAACCGCCACTTTCAAACGCATTTTCAGAGAGGTTAATACCATTCTGGTTGGATTTACATTTAACCTTGCCATAACTTTTCACCCCTCATTTTATTCATTTTTGGGATAGTATTTTTCAATATATTCGTCTCTTATACGTTTTAGTTCGCTCTTTGGTAATAGAGTCAATAAATCCCAACCTATCTGCAGTGTTTCTTCAATTGTTCTGTTTGTTTCATAACCTTGAGAAACATACTTTCTTTCAAATTCATCAGCAAATTTAGCATAGAATTTATCAGCATCAGAAAGAGCTGCCTCACCAAGTATTGCCATAAGCTCTTTAGCTTCCTTACCTCTTGCGTAAGCTGCGAAAAGCTGGTTCAATACATCTGAATGATCTTCTCTTGTCTTACCTCTACCTATACCTTTATCCTTTAAACGAGATAAAGACGGTAGAACATCTATAGGAAGTTTTATATCTTTTCTGTACAATTCACGAGAAAGAATAATCTGGCCTTCTGTAATATATCCTGTTAAGTCAGGGATAGGATGTGTTTTATCATCTTCAGGCATTGTTAAGATAGGAATCATTGTAATTGATCCTTCAATATCTCTCTTTCTTCCTGCTCTCTCATACAGTGTTGCTAAGTCTGTATATAAATAACCTGGATATCCACGTCTTCCAGGTACTTCCTTACGAGCCGCGGAAACTTCACGAAGAGCTTCTGCATAATTTGTTATATCTGTTAATATAACAAGCACGTGCATTCCTTTATCAAAAGCTAAAAACTCTGCGGCTGTTAGTGCCATACGAGGAGTTGATATACGCTCAATAGCAGGGTCGTCTGCTAAGTTCATGAACAATACTGTTCTATCAATAGCACCTGTTTTTCTGAAATCTGATATAAAGAAGTCTGCTTCTTCATATGTGATACCTATAGCAGCAAATACAACTGCGAACTTAGAATCAGTACCTAAAACCTTTGACTGACGTGCAATTTGAGCAGCTAAGTTAGCATGTGGTAAACCTGAACCTGAAAATATAGGTAATTTTTGTCCTCTTACTAATGTGTTTAATCCATCAATTGCAGAAACTCCTGTTTGTATAAATTCATCAGGATAGTCACGAGCTGATGGGTTCATAGGAAGTCCTGCTATATCTAATCTTTTTTCAGGTATTATAGCCGGTCCATTATCAATAGGTCTGCCTAAACCGTCAAATACACGACCTAACATGTCATATGAAACAGCTAACTCCATTCCTCTTCCTAAGAATTTTACTTTACTTTCTGCAAGATTTATTCCTGCTGAGCTTTCAAATAGCTGCACCAAAGCATTACTACCGTTAATTTCAAGAACTCTACAGCTTCTTGTTTCTCCGTTTGGAAGCTCAATAACACCAAGTTCATCGTATGATACATTTTCAACATTTTTAACAAGCATTAAAGGTCCTGCTACCTCTGATATGGTCTTATATTCTCTTATCATATTATTCAACCTCCTTGCTTGAAACTAAAGCTGAAATTTCTGTTTCTATTTGTTTGTTAATATTGTCAAATACTTCTTTTATATCTTTTTCTTCTGTGTATTTAAATCTACCGATTCTTTCTCTTACAGGAAGCTCGGATAATTTTTTAAATTCTGCACCTTCTTTTAAAGCATTCATACCATCGTGGTAATATTTTAAAATTAATGTCAATAATTTATGTTGTTTTTCAAGGGATGTATAAGTATCTACATCATGGAATGCATTCTGATGCAAGTAGTCCTCTCTTATGGAACGAGTTGCTTCAAGCTTCAATCTATCTCCAACAGAAAGAGAATCAACACCAACTAATTGAACTATTTCATTTAATTCAGCTTCTTCTTGTAACAATCTCATTGTTTCTGTTCGCATTGAAGTCCAATTACGTGCAACTGTTTCATCAAACCACTTTCCAATTCTATCAACATATAAGGAATAACTGTTCAACCAGTTAATTGCAGGGAAGTGACGTCTATATGCAAGCTGAGCATCAAGAGCCCAGAATACTTTTACTATACGAAGTGTCGCCTGAGATACTGGTTCTGAAATATCTCCACCTGGAGGTGAAACTGCACCGATTGCTGATAATGCACCTTCTCTACCTTCAGTTCCTAAGCTTATTACTCTTCCTGCTCTTTCGTAAAATTGTGCAAGACGAGATGCAAGATATGCCGGATAACCTTCTTCACCTGGCATTTCTTCAAGACGACCTGACATTTCACGAAGTGCTTCTGCCCATCTGGATGTAGAATCAGCCATTAAAGCAACTGAATAACCCATATCTCTAAAATATTCAGCTATTGTAATACCTGTATAAATAGATGCTTCTCGAGCAGCAACAGGCATATCTGATGTGTTAGCAATTAACACTGTACGTTTCATTAAAGATTCCCCTGTTCTTGGGTCCTTTAATTCAGGGAACTCCATAAGAACGTCTGTCATTTCATTACCACGTTCACCACAGCCTATATAAACAACTATTTCAGCATCTGCCCACTTAGCTAATTGGTGTTGAACTACAGTCTTACCACTACCGAATGGGCCGGGTACAGCTGCAACACCACCCTTTGAGATCGGGAACATAGTGTCTATAACTCTTTGCCCTGTTACTAAAGGAGTATCAGGAACTAATTTTTCCTTATATGGTCTACCTCTTCTTACAGGCCATTTTTGCATCATTGTTAAATTAACTTTTTCACCGTCTTCTTTAAGTACGGTGCAAACTGTTTCTTCAACTGTGAAGTTACCGGATTTTATATCTTGTATTGTTCCACTCACGCCATATGGAACCATAATTTTTTGTTGTACAACTATAGTTTCTTGTACTGTACCTATTATATCTCCTGCTTGGACTTTGTCGCCTATGTTAACAACAGGCACAAATTCCCACTTTTTCTCTCTATTAAGAGATGGTACGCTAATACCTCTTGATATATTAGGTCCTGCAATTTTTCTAATTTCTTCAAGAGGCCTTTGAATTCCGTCGTATATTGTCTCTATAAGTCCAGGTCCAAGCTCAACTGATAACTGTGCACCGGTTGATACTACAGGTGCTCCAGGAGCTAATCCTGCTGTTTCTTCATAAACCTGAATTGATGCTCTATCGCCACGCATCTCTATTATCTCGCCTATAAGTCCTTGTTCACTAACACGTACAACGTCAAACATGTCTGCATCTTTCATACCTTCAGCTATAACTAACGGACCGGATATCTTTACTACTCTTCCTTGGCTCATTAAATCAATCACCTGCTTTCATTTATTTACTATTTAATCGTTATTAAACAATATATCAGCACCAACTGCTTTTTCTACAGCTTTTTTTATGTTCTCAAATCCTAATCCCATCGAACCATTCATACCTGGTATAGGAATTATTGCCGGCAGGCGCTTTTCGTTATATTCATTTACAATATCCAATATTTCAGCATAGAAGTTTTCAGTTATATATATAATCGCGTAATCATCATTTGCTATTTTTAATACTTTGCGTTTAGCCTCTTCACTTGATGTACAATCATATACATCTAAACCTACTGCTTTAAAACCTTGGACACTTTGTTTATCACCGATAACACCTATCTTATACATAAGTTTCTCTCAACCTTTCTCTTAGAAGCTCAGGAGAGATACCTGCAAGCTTACCTGCCAAAATTATTCTTGCAATTTTTATCTCATTATCCTTTGCTATCAAATATCCCACAAGTGGTTCTATACCAAAAGGAACGTACTTAGATGACTTAATATATTCTATTAATTTATTATCCAAGAGCTTTTCTAATGTTGTAAATTTACCTGTTTCAATTAAGCTTTCAGTTCCTTCTAAGAATAAATCTCTAAAGCCATATGCTGATAATTGTTCAGCAAACTTCTCGAATGTGTCATCATAATTTTTCACAAATATTTGTTCATTAATGTTGCCACCAGATATAAAAATCTTAGTAAAAAAATCCCATGATTTGCTCATTTTTTTCAATCTTACATAAGACTTTATATTTATTGTATCAATCTGCAACTTAATGTAATTTATTATAAAGTCATTGTTTGTTTTTTTAGCAGCATTTAGCATTTCCTCATAGCAATACTTATCAAAGATAATATCAATTTGCTGAGGATCATTAGTTTTTGGAAAAGTTTCAATTACTTCTTTTAATGCTTTTTCCATATTTTGAGTAAGAGCTGAAAATTCTCTTTCTTTTACTGCAAATTTAATTGTTTTTAAGTCAATTGAGCCAGTATCAACCAAGATATCAGAAGAATCAATTGATAGATATTCTGATTTCAGAATAACTTTTAAATTATGATAATCATATGGATATAAAAACATATTAAAAAATTCTAATTCTGGTGCTATAGATGAAATAAAATCATATGTTTTTTTATGTTCTTCACTTAGTAACTTTTCATAGTTGTGAGGATCAGTAATTTCATTGCCATTTCCATAATTTATATCACTTAGTACTCTTAAGCTATCTAATGTGGTTTTTGCATCAATCATTTTTTCTGCTCTTTCACGAGTAAGCATGTATTTTTCAACACTTCTGACCCTTGCAGTGGAAAACAAATAATCTGTATCCTTAATTTTTGCCAAAGCCATTCCTCCTTTCAGGCAGAAAATTTATTTAAATAGTGCATTTGCTACTTCGTTAGTTAAATCATCCTTTATTGAATTTAACAATGTTTCAAAGGTGTTGTTAATCTCTATATTTCCGCTTTTTAAAAGAAATCCACCACTTACATTTATGGTTTCATCGCCAAGTCTATATCTTTGAACATCTAATCCTTTATTAACAGCATTTAATAACTTCTCACCTAATTTATTTCTATCTCTTTGATTTAAAATTATTATTCCTTCGTTTACAGGGATTTTAACTATTTCTTCTGTCAAATAATTTAAATATTTATCTTCTGGCATTGTTTTTAATTTTTCAAGTGCCAAATCAAAGCTTCTTTGAATAGCCTCTTGCTTAGCACTAAGAATCATTTTTCTAGCTTGAAGTTCTGCAGCAGATATCTTTCTGCTTTTTAAACTTTCTGCTTCCTTAATGCTTTTTTCTGCTGTTTTTGTCTTTATTTCTTCAGCCTCTATTTTTGCTTTATTTATAATATCCTCCATAGCTTTCTCTGCATCATTTATAGAGGTTTTTTCAACTAATTTAGCATCATTTATAATAGTAGCTGTTATATTTTCAATGCTCATTTACTCACATCCTTATTATATTTTTAATATACATGTTATATTGCAATACCATTAATCATAAGGAATGAAATAAGAAGCGCTAATACCGCATATGTTTCAACCATAGCTGCATAAACCATTGCTTTTGCTATTTCCTCAGGTCTTTTTCCAACTAACATTATACCAGATGCAGCAACTTTACCTTGATGTATAGCAGAAATAATACCCACTATTCCTATTGGAAGTGAAGCAGCAAAGAAAAACCCACCTTGTGCAGCTGTTAAACTTGCCATTCCTCCACCTAATAATCCTATTTTGTTAAGAATTATAAAAGCAACAAGAAGTCCATAAATACCTTGAGTTCCAGGTAAAGCTTGTAAGATTAATGTAGCACCAAATTTTTTTGGATCTTCAGCTACAACTCCAGCTGCTGATTGACCTGCTATTCCAACACCTATTGCACTTCCTATACCTGCTAATGCAGCAATTGAAGCACCTAAAATTGCTAAAAAGTTCCCGTTTGTTAATATGTTGTTCATTTAAATTTCCTCCTTGATAATTTTGTTATATTTAGTTTTTTTAGCTAAAGGATTAAAGGGTTCTCCTCCGCCCTCATAAAATTTTCCGAAAAATTCTACATACTGCAACCTTGCTGCGTGAACAAATGCACCTAAAGCATTAATAGCAAAGTTGAAAACATGCCCAATTAATAATACTACTACAAAAAGCAAGATACCGAAAATATTTCTGCCTCCCATGCTACCTAAGATGCTTACAACTGAAGATACAACTCCTGTGGCTAGACCAAGTGCAAGCAACCTTGAATATGAAAGCACATCACTTAAATAACTTGTAATATTATATAAGCTTAAGACACCGCTAATTAATTTACTTACTATATTATCCTTATTTCTACCTTGAGTTAATACTAAACCAATGGCAAAAATAATAGTCATCCATTTTCCAACTTCAGCAGACCCCGATATGATAGAATTACCAAACAACCATAGTGCAATACCAATTATGAAACCGTACCAAAATCCTATATCAAATACAGCAGCCTTTGTATCGCCATTCCTAATAAGCATATATGCTTGTATGGCCATACCGGTAAACAAATGTATTACACCGAATATAAAAGAAAAGATTAACAAGGTCATAGGTTGTTCCATCGGATTAATCCACACTGGCCTTATTGTAAAGTCAGAATTAAAGATAAGCTTTGCTGCAGCAGGAATGACATCTCCAAAATAACTTCCAAACATTACTCCCCAGAATGCTGTTGCTACTCCACAATAGAAAAACAACTTTAGCATCTTTCTTATTGTACCTTCCAATTTAAACTTCTTAAGCAATGAGAAGCAAAGTAAGGCCATAATCAAACCATATCCAACATCAGCCAGCATAAGTCCAAAAAATATCGCATAAAAAGGAGCCATTAAAGCTGTTGGGTCTATGTTTGTTGATGAAGGTAAGCTATATAGCTCTGTAATAGCTTCGAAAGGTTCTGAAAGCGATTTGTTGTTTAACAAGATAGGATATTGCTCTCCAACCTCCGGTTCTAAAATTTCATACCAACATTCATATTTTTTCAACACCTTTTCAATATTATTTTTACTTGCTTCCGGTGTCCATCCTTGAATATAAAATGTGGTATTTGTTTTAAGAATATTACCTAATATTTTATTCTTATCTCTTTCAATTGTTAGATAATCATAATATATTTGAATTTCTTCTTTATATGGCACGCAATTTGTTAGTTCTTTTTCTATTATTTCCTTTTTTTCTAATATTTCTTTTAATTTTTGTTCATATTTAATAATATTTTCAGCTGCAGTTCCATCTAAATCCTTAAAAGAAACTGTATTAAATCCATATTGCTTCAGAATTTCATAAACATCATCCTTTTCCTTTGTTAAACAGATGACAGAAATATAATGTTGATCCTTGTCACAACCAACTGTTTTAAAGTAGCATGATTCAATTTTTTCCTTTAAATCATTTGCTAACCTTTCAATTTCAACTATATTTGGAACCACACCCGTTAATACACTTGTGTACCTCGTTTCATTCAAGCTAAGTGGCACATCATAGCCAGTCCAAGGTTTTAAACTTAAAATTGAAGTTTCAATCTTGTTTTCTTCAGAACTTAGTTCATTCAGTGATTTATTTAATTCAAGAACCTTAATCACGTTTTCCTCTATGCTAATATTATCCAATATCTTTTGGGAAAATTCTTCTGAAGTAATTTCTTTTCTTGTGATGAATAATGGTCTTTTACTTGTATCATATTTGTCCAAGCTTTCCAGTAACTCACTGATTTTAGAAATTTTAGTATCATAGTTTAATACTTCTAACTCATTGCCATCCTTCTCAATATATTCAATCCACTCAGGGTCGGTAAGTTTAGAATCTTGTGAACTTATTTCCACAACTCCTAAATCCATAATATCTTTGATTAGCAATGATTTTTCTGTGTTTAACCCGATAATGTTGATTTTGTTCATCTTAACTATTGCCACTGGTCTTCACAATCCTTTCCAGTATAATCGATGCTGCATCATCCATATTTGCATCTGCTTTATTAAGAATAATTTCACATTCTTTTGAAGCATCATTAATTATGCCATCATACAAAAGCTGAGCATCAGATTCAGCAGCTTTGAGAACTTCCGCGCTTTTTGATTCAGAAAACTCTCTTGCTTCATCCAATATCCTTATGGCTTCTGTGTTAGCATCAGCAATAATCTGTTTAGACTTTTGAGAAGCTTCCTTTTTTATAAGTTCAGCTTTTTCTTCAGTCTCTTTTATTACTTTGATGATTTCAATCGACACTATACCACCACCTTCTTATTTATTAGGAAAACATATTCATTTTTCCTTATATTACTATAATTTATACGATACAAAATGTCAATAGAATAACTATTCCCACTATATTGTGTAGTTATTCATACAGAAAATAATTTAACTAATTTAGTTAAACTTGTACAACCATGATAAATGAACTTATATATATTTTCTGTAACATGAGTTACAAAAACTATCATTTAGTCTGTTATACAAAATAAATAAATTATAATAATTTTTTTATTAGTATAATAACAAGTTAAAAATTTATCAAGAGCGCACTTTTTTGTACTTAAGTACCCAAAAAGTAACTTAGTATGTTAATCTATATTTACTGTTATTTACTATATCATTTGTGCTACGTGTAACTTCTAAATATTCAGCTCCAAAACCATGCATCATTTCAAGAATTGGGATTATTTTTTCTCCAAGATCAGTCAATCCATATTCAACCTTTGGTGGAACTACAGGGTAAACCTTTCTATAAATAAGATTATCTTCTTCTAAGCTTCTTAGTTGTTGAGTAAGCATTTTTTGTGTAACATCCGGAAGTCTTCTCTTTATATCATTAAACCTTAACACCTTACCACTAAGATACCATAATATTAATATTTTTCTTTTGCCTGACAAAAGCTGTTGAACCAACACCATTGGACATACTTTATATCTTATACACTTATCACTTAAATAGCAGCTATTATGTCTTTCTGACTCTTTAAACATGTTATCACCTCATCTAAAGTTAAGTATCTTTTTGCACTCTACCATCTTATTTGTCACTTACATGCTTATTACTATAGTACTGCTTATTATATCATATTATTTTTATAACAACAATATTTTTATGAAAACAATTTCTTTCTTGTTAATATTTTATCATATAGTGCTATATTTTTCTATATGATTTTTTATAATTATAAATATTAATGGTCAAAGAGGACGGTTTTCGCTGACCACCGTCCCCTTTGACCAAATATTTTATTCTACTGCGAATATAAGTTCAGCTTCTGCAGCAACTTCATCATCAACATAGGCTATCGCTTCTCCTATACCAAAGCTGCCTTTCAACTTAGATATTTTTGTAACTAATTTTAAAGTGTCACCGGGGCATACCTTGCGCTTAAACTTAGCACTTTTAATACCTCCAAAGTAAACTGTCTTACCTTTAAATTTATCCAATGTTAATATGGCAACCGCGCCAGTTTGTGCCAGCGCTTCAATTATAAGAACACCTGGCATTACAGGATTTCCCGGAAAATGTCCTTGGAAAAATTCTTCGTTAAATGTCACATTCTTAATACCAACTGCCATTTCACCTTCAGTTAATTCAATGATTTTATCAATTAAAAGCATTGGATATCTGTGAGGTATTATTTTTTGTATTTCTTTAGTATCTAAAATCATAAGCTTAATTTCCCTTATATTTTTTTAATACTAATGTAGCATTGTGTCCACCAAATCCAAAAGCATTAGAAAGTGCATATTCAAATTCTTTTTTAACACCTTCATTTGGAACGAAGTTTAATCCTAACTCAGGATCAGTTACTTTATGATTAACTGTAGCAGGAATAAAACTGTCCTCTAAAGCTTTAGCACAAATAATTGCTTCTACAGCTCCTGCAGCACCCAATAAATGTCCTGTCATGGATTTAGTAGAGCTAATAAGTAACTCATTAGCATATTCCTTAAATACGTTTTTAATTGCTTGAGTTTCATTTTTATCATTGTACAATGTACTTGTACCGTGAGCATTTATATATACTATATCCTCTGGCTTCAATCCGGCGTCCTCAATTGCATTTACCATAACAGCAGTTTGGCCTTCTGTGCTTGGATCAGGAGAAGTCATGTGATATGCATCACATGTTGCACCATAGCCAACTATTTCAGCATAAATTTTTGCTCCTCTTTTTACTGCATGCTCATATTCTTCTAAAATCATTATTCCAGAGCCTTCACCCATTACAAAACCATGTCTTTCAGCATCAAAAGGTATTGAAGCTCTGTTAACATCAGTAGTAGTTGAAAGTGTAGTTAAAGCTGAAAAGCCTGCTATTGAACAAGGAGTAATTGCTGCTTCAGAACCTCCGGCTATCATCAAATCACAAATACCATCCTGAATTCTTTTATATGATTCTCCTATGGCATTTGCCCCTGTAGCACATGCTGTAACCGGCGAATAATTAATTGCTTTTGCTTGATATTTGATTGCTACTAATCCTGATGCCATATTTGATAACATCATTGGAATAAAAAATGTTGAAACCTTGCTAGGTCCCTTTGTCAAAAGCTTTTCATGTTCTGATTCAATAGTATGAATACCACCCACAGCACTTCCTACAACACATCCGAATCTATTACTATCTATACTTTCAACATTTAATCCTGAGTCTTTAAATGCTATGTCAGCTGCAGCAAGTGCAAATTGACTGAATCTATCCATTCTTTTTGATTCTTTTTTATCCATATAAACTGTTGGGTCAAAATCTTTTATTTCTGCTGCTAACTTAACACTGAAATCTGTAGTATCAAATGACTCTATAGGACTAATACCACACTTACCCAACTTTACATTTTCCCAAAATAAATCACCGGCGCCTATAGGGCTTACAACACCGATACCTGTAATTACAACTCTCTTTTTCATAAATCCTCCTACATATAATAGCCGCCATTAACAGACAATATTTGTCCTGTTATATATGACGCTTTATCAGAAATCAAAAATTCAACTGCATCTGCAATATCCTCAGGTTGACCTAATCTTTGCAGCGGAATATTTTTCATCATTTCACTTTTTATTTCTTCCGGAATTTTATCAGTCATATCAGTTTGTATAAACCCGGGAGCTATGGCATTTACAAGTATATTTTTCTTGCCTAATTCCCTTGCCATGGATTTAGTCATACCAATAATACCTGCTTTTGAAGCAGAGTAATTAACCTGTCCTGCATTACCGGCAATACCAACAACAGATGATATATTGATAATCCTTCCACTTTTTTGCTTTAGCATTCTTTTTGCAATATGCTTACAACAATTAAATGTTCCTTTTAAATTGATGTCTATTACTTCATCAAATTCTTCTTCAGACATTAAGGGTAGAATGTTATCCTTGGTAATACCTGCATTATTAACTAATACTTCAACAGAACCAAAGTTATCATATGCCTCGTCTACTAATTTTTTTGCATCATCATATTTTGATACATCACATTGAATAATAATATTTTTTGTTTCTTTGTTTGTAAAACTGTTTACCAACTCTTCCATTAAGCTTGTATTGCTTCTGTAATTTAAGACTAAGTTGTAACCAAGTTCATTTAATCTTGAAGCAATAACAGCACCAATTCCTTTAGAAGCGCCGGTTATAATTGCAGTTTTCATATTTCCCCTTTCCTGCAGTATCGCTATACATTAAGCATAAGCAAGCTGAAGATATTCTTCTAATGAAGCAATACTGTCTATGTTTATTGATTTTACACCTTTATCAATTTTCTTTAAAAAGCTTGATAATGTCTTTCCAGGTCCTATTTCTACAAATGTTGTAACTCCGTCAGCTATCATTTTTCTAACACAAGCTTCCCATCTGACAGGATTGTAAACTTGTTTTTCTAATTTGTCAGCTATTATAGAATCATCAATGTAATACTCTGTATCTACATTAGATATAACATTACAAATTGGTTTCTTAAATCTTATTTTAGATAAATCTTCTTTCAACTTATTTCCTGCTGATACTAACATAGAAGTATGGAAAGGTGCACTAACTTGCAATTTAACAGCTTTCTTAATATTAAACTCTTTTGCTTCATTAAGAGCATTTTCTATAGCAGTGCTTTTACCTCCAACAACTATTTGTCCGGGACAATTAAAGTTAGCTGGCTCCAATAATCCAAATCTTTCTGTTACAGTCTTACAAAATCGTATAGCATCTTCATCAGTACATCCCATTAGTGCAAGCATTCCGCCTTCTCCTACAGGAACTGCATTTTGCATGTAGTTTCCTCTTTTATAAACAAGCTTCACTGCTGTTTCAAAATCCATTGCTCCAGCTGCTGTTAAAGCAGAATATTCTCCTAAGCTTAATCCGCCCATTACAACAGAATTATTATTTGTTTTATTTTTTATAACTTCATAAATAGCCATACAAACAGTTAGTAGTGCCGGTTGTGTAATTTTTGTTATGCTTAAGTCTTCATTAGGTCCGTCAAAGCACAATTTCGTTATATCAAAACCAAGTGCTTCATTTGCTCTATGAAATATTTCTTTACTTTCTTTAAAATTATCATAAAAATCTTTTCCCATACCTGCATATTGAGCACCTTGTCCTGGGAATACAAAAGCAGTTTTACTCATTATTGCCTCCTGATATAATTGAACCTATACCTTTCATTATTTTTTCTGCTTCATCAAACATTTCTTTTATCATTTCTTGACAGCTTTGTTCTTTATTTACCAATCCTGCAATTTGACCTGACATTAAAGAGCCATAATCCGCATCGCCTAATATTGCAGCTCTATAAAGTCTGCCTCTTCCAAGCTCCTCCATTTCCTCAACGGAAGCATTGTTTTTTTCTAACTCTTTAAATTGTGTTGAAAGTTTATTTTTTAAAACTCTTACAGGATGACCTGTTTTTCTTCCTGTAACTATTGTATCTGTGTCATTTGCTTTTTTAACTTTATTTTTATAATTTTGGTGCACACTACATTCATTTGCTAACAAAAATCTTGTTCCTATTTGCACTCCCTGTGCTCCTAAGCACATTACGGCTGCAATACCTCTGCCATCACCTATGCCTCCTGCTGCTATAACAGGAATACTAACAGCATCAACCACCTGAGGAGTTAAACACATAGTTGTTATTTCACCAACATGTCCTCCGGCTTCTGTACCTTCACAAATTAAAGCATCACATCCGATTTTTTCTAAATGCTTCGCAAATGCAACAGATGGAACAACAGGTATAACCTTCGATCCCGCTTCTTTCCACATTTTTATATATTTTCCCGGATTTCCTGCGCCTGTTATAATTACAGGAATTTTTTCATCTACAAGAAGTTTTGCCACATCTTCTGCATAAGGACTTAATAGCATTACATTTACACCAAATGGTTTATTTGTTAGTTTCCTTACCTTATCAATTTCTACTTTTAACGCTTCTGCTGTATTGTTTCCAGCTGCTACAACACCAAGACCACCTGCTTCTGAAACTGCTGCAGCTAATCCGGCATCTGATATATTAGCCATTCCGCCCTGAAAAATCGGATACCTTATACTTAACATGCTGCATATATTTGTATCTATCATATAAGCTCCTTTATGTATCTTTTTTGATTTGCTTTTTAAAGAGAAAACGCCTTACCGGCGTTTTCTCTTGTACGTTTAATTAATTTTGTTTTTCAGTAATGTAATCCACTATGTCTTTAACTGTAACAAGCTTACCGTAATCGTCTTCTTCAATTGTTACATCTAATTCATCTTCTATTTTACTTATTAATTCGAATAAGTCCAGTGAGTCAGCTCCAAGATCGTCTTTTATTTTACTTTCAAGAGTTACTTTATCTTCTTCTACATCTAATTCTTCAATTAATATTTCTTTAACTTTTTCTAAAACCATTATATCCTCCAAAAAATGTTTGTTATCTATTTATTTGCTTTGATATTGATATTTGTTTAATATCTAATATTTTGATATTCGAAGTATATAATAATTTAATAGGTTTGTCAATATATTTTTAATGATTTATTGTTACAAAATTAACTTATCTATATTATTTGTCAATATTTGTTAGATTGTTAAAAAAGTTCATCCTGAACGGCAACGAAGCAAGGGGGCTTTTTCAGCAATCTAATGCCCTGTTATTTCAACAGGGCATCCTTAATAGCTTTAACTATATGTTCAGCAGCCTTACCATCCCCATAAGGATTAACTGCATTCGCCATATTTTTATACTCTATATTATTATTTAAAAGCGTATTTACTTCATTAAAAATAACACACTTATCTGTTCCAACTAACTTAGCGGTTCCTGCTTCTATCCCTTCAGGGCGCTCTGTTTCTCTTCTTACAACAAGTACAGGCTTACCTAATGAGGGGGCTTCCTCCTGCACTCCACCTGAGTCTGTTACAACTAAATAACATTTTGACATTAAATTAGTAAATGGTAAGTAGTCCAACGGCTCAATTAAATAAACTCCTTTTGTATCCTTAAATACTTCCCTTGCTATTTCTCTTACTTTGGGATTTAAATGCATGGGGTAAATTACTTCTGCATCACTGTTTTTCTCTAATATTTCTTTTAATGCAGTAAATATATTTATCATGGGCTGGCCTATATTTTCTCTTCTATGAGCAGTTAATAGAATTACTTTATTATTTTCAAAATCTATATTGTTAAGTATATCATCTTTAAATTTATAATTTTCATCTATAACCCATTTTAAAGCATCTATGGAGGTATTGCCTGTTATAAAAATTTTTTCCTCAGGGTATCCTTCCTTTAATAAATTCTCTTTAGATTTTGTTGTAGGTGCAAAATGAAAATCCGTAACTATTCCTGTAAGTTTTCTATTTGCTTCTTCCGGATAAGGAGAATATAAATTATAGCTTCTTAAACCTGCTTCCACATGACCTATTTTTACTTGATGGTAGAAGGCAGCTAAAGCTCCTGAAAAAACTGTGGTTGTATCTCCTTGAACAAGAATTAAATCTGGTTTAAAATCTTCTATAACTCCCTCTAATCCCATAAGTGCTTTACAGGTTATTTCGGTTAAAGTCTGGCCATTTTTAAAAATATTCAAATCATAATCAGGTCTAATATCAAATATATTTAAAACTTGATCAAGCATTTCCCTATGCTGAGCAGTTACGCAAATTTTAGTATCAAAATACTCTTCTTGGCTTTTCAATGCTTTTATTATTGGAGCCATTTTTACAGCTTCAGGACGTGTCCCAAAAATAACAAGCACCTTAATCTTATTCATACATCCTCCTCTATTGCTCTTTTCTTTTGAACAATCCTGCTTTTTTAGCAAAATAAAATACTACAAGTACTGATATTGTTGCAAGAATTATACCCTTAAAAGGATCAGCATCCGCTATTAATACGGCAACAATTCCAAGCATCATACTAATAAAATACATAATTAATACAGTCTGTCTTTGATTTAACCCTGATTTCATTAGTTTATGATGAAGATGCTCTTTGTCTGCCTGCATAATAGGCTTTTTATTTATATATCTTCTGATAATTGCAAATGCTGTATCAAATATGGGTAATCCAAGTGCAAATATAGGAACAGCTAATGCAACTGCAGCCACACTTTTTACCATACCAAGAACAGATGTAACAGCAAGCATATACCCTAATAGCAATGCTCCTGTATCTCCCATAAATATTTTTGCAGGGTTAAAATTAAATGGTAAAAATCCTAAAGAAGCACCTGCTATAATTGCACACTGCATAACAATAAAGTCGTGTCCCATATTAGCTGCCGTAAATAAAAGAGTTGTAGCTGCAATACTTGCAACTCCAGAAGCAAGTCCGTCTATACCATCTATTAAGTTTATTGTATTGGTAATTCCAACTAACCAAAACAATGTTATTGGAAAAGATAACCAGCTTAGCAAATAACTCATACCTGTCGAAGAAAGAGGGTTGGTAATAAAATGAATACGAACTCCTCCATAAATAGCAACAAGTGCCGCAATAACTTGCAATAATAATTTAACCTTAGCAGGCATATCATACATATCATCAACAACTCCTGCTAATACAATAATCGTTGCTCCAATCATAATGGATATGTTAGTCTTCGTATGAGGCATGTATACAAACATGCAAGATATAATTGCTACATAAATTGCAAGACCTCCAAAATACGGCATTGGTTTACTATGTATTTTTCTTGTGTCTTTTGGTACATCCATTGCCCCTACCTTTATAGCAAGACGCCTTGCCGGTGGAGTCATAATAAACGATATAATAACTGCTGAAATGAAAGCTATGAAATAATTAGCCATACTATTCCTCTACTCTTAATTTTTCGATATCCATTAATTTATTTACTCTATTCTCATGTCTTCCACCTTCAAATTCAGTTGAAAGCCATGCATCAACTATATCTGTAGCTATTCCTTTGCCTAATACCCTTTCTCCTAATGCAAGCATATTTGCATTATTGTGCATTCTTGACATTCTTGCCATATATTCGTTGGTACAAAGAGCGCATCTTATTCCTTTTACTTTATTTGCAGCTATTGATATACCTATACCTGTTCCGCAAACTATAATTCCTCTATCTACCTCATTACTTGCCACCATCTGTGCAGCTTTTTTCCCAAAGTCAGGATAATCTACAGAATCTGTATTGTAAACGCCAATATCAGTTATATCATAATTACCTTTTAGCAAATGTTTTTTTATTGCTTCCTTTAATTCAAAGCCACCATGGTCACAACCCAATACTATTTTCATTTAATCCTCCGTTATTGACGAGCAAATGGAATAGCTGTTGATTAGCTATTGCTCGTTTATATTATTAATTTTATTAATAATTCTACTTATATGACGCTTTATTTCTTCTGCGCATTGCTCATAAACATTATGATCCATACCATATGGATCCTCAATATCAATATTGAGACCTTCTATGCTTTCACTATTGATTATATAAGCATATTCTTTTAATGTATATACCTTGTTGGAAATATTAGGTATTGCTTGCAATATTATATTTTTATGAGCATTTGTCATAGTTAATATTAAATCAGAATCCTTAAGGATTTCTTCAGTTAATTGTCTTGATTTATGACTGCTAATGTCTATTCCTTTTTTTCTTAGTACATTTTCTGCTTTTTCATTTGCTTTTTGTCCCTGGAATGCGCTTATTCCGGCTGAAGACACATAAATGTTCTCAATACTGTTTTCTTTTAAGTATTTTTTCAATATTCCCTCTGCCATACTGCTACGGCAGGTGTTGCCTGTGCAAACAAATAAAATATTCATATTTCACCTTCTTAGGGGACATTTATCTAATGTCGCCTTACTTCAAATTAATAGTTTCACTGGCTGCCTTATCTAATCTATTCATTATAGCTTTTCCCAAACCTTCTTCATCTAATGCTTCCGCAAGAATTATATTGACACCCATATGGTCAAATTCTCTTAGTACCCTAAATAAATTAGACGAAATAGTAAGTGGATTTGTTCTATCTCCTAAAACAATTTTATTTTTTTCCTTATAATAATCATCAGTTTGTAAAGTTGACATTATGCCTACGTTGAATCCTTCAGTGCTAAATTTCATATAATCATTGTTTATCCTGTTAACAATGCTCTCAATTGTACCTTTATATAGTATAACCCTTGCCTTAGGTGAGTAATGCCTATATTTTTGTCCCGGCGATTTAGGTATTATATTTTCATCATTTTTAATAATTGAAGGTTCATAATCACATTGACCAAGCACGCGAACTATATCTTCCTTTGTAACCCCACCAGGTCTTAATATCATAGGAACCTCATTTGTCATATCTACTACTGTTGACTCAAGTCCTATATCTGTGCTTCCGCCATCAATTATCATATCAACCTTACCCATTAAATCCTCTATAACATGCTTTGCCTCTGTTGGGCTTGGTTTTCCTGAAGTATTTGCGCTTGGAGCTGCTATTGGTTTTTTGCTCATCTTTATAATAGCCAATGCAATCTTATTTATAGGAAGCCTAATTGCTGCCGTTTTAAGGCCTGCAGTAATTTTGTCTGACAAAATATTTTTTTTATTTAATATCATTGTTAAAGGACCCGGCCAAAATTCATCAGCTAATAACTTTACATTTTCCGAAATATCAGAAACCAAATCGTATAATTCTTCATAATCAGATATATGTACAATTAATGGATTGTCTTGCGGTCTTCCTTTTGCTTTAAAAATTTTATCTACTGCTTCATCATTTAATGCATCTGCACCAATACCATAAACAGTTTCCGTAGGAAAAACAACTACTCCACCTTTGTTTATAATTTCAGATGCTTCCTTTATTATATTATAGTCAATATTGTCAGGGTCTACCTTGACAATTTTTGTATTTATCATTTTGTTACACCTCAACGGAACGATACATAGATTGTTCCCTACATTATTATTTTTAAACGAAACGATACAGAAGCCGTTCCCTTCAATTATATACTACATTATGGTCATAAACAAGAATATACTTCTTAATATTTTATTACTTAAAATAACAACCTGTACATATAATTAAATGAAGGGGGATAATGATGGATATACTATATTATTTTATTTTTGGTTTTATAATTGGCGGTACAGGAACACTCATAGGAGGACTTTTATCAGTATTAATACCAAAGCCTAACGACAAAACTACTGCAGCCATGCTTATGCTTGCTGCAGGCATAATGCTTTCGGTTATATCATTTGATTTAATGCCTCAGGCATATGAGATTGGTGGCTTCTTTATAGTTACATTAGGCCTTGTTTTTGGTTTAGTAATTGTTTTTTTTGCTGAAAAATTAATACCGGCAAATAAACTTAAAAAATACACCGGAAAAAAATTAAATTATATAAAAATGAGTTTAATAATAATTATCAGTATGAGTTTACACAATTTCCCTGAAGGTATAGCTGTGGGTTCAAGCTTAGTATATTCTGAAAATTTAGGCATAAAAATAGGAATACTTATTGCTGCACACGATATTCCCGAAGGTATGAGCGTAGGTATTCCATTAATTATGGCTGGTTCTTCTCCTCTTTTAGTACTGTTTATAACATTGCTAACAGGTATACCAACTGCCTTCGGTGCTGTATTTGGAGCAATGCTTGGAAGTATATCAAAATACTTTATTGGCTTTTGTCTATCAGCTGCAGCAAGTAGTATGCTCTATGTTACGTCAAATGAACTTATACCGGAAGCAAATTTATTACACCGAGGAAAGAGCAATGCTATTTTTATATTAATTGGCTTTATATGTGGTTGCTATCTCTCATTTGCAATGTAAATTAGCAACTTGTATAAATATTATCATATTCAAGATTATTATTATTAATTGCAGATATTAGTTTATCACTGTCTTCTTTATGGAATCTAATGCACAAACCGCAACTTGAGCTGATGCTTCTTGGAACAGGAATTATTTTAAAATTTAAATTGTTTTTTTTAAAAACAGCTTCTGCCTTCATAGCATAAGAAACTGATTTAAAAGTCATATAGTTATATTCATCCATCGTTTTATTTAGAGGCACCTGTTGCACCTTTGCTTCTCATAATTTGCTCCATACCTTCAGTTGCTACTACTGTTTTATCCTTAAATATCCATAAAGCCTCGACACCATCCATAGATTCTACTAGTTTTCTTCCTTCTTCATATGGTAATAAAAATACTGCTGTTGAAAGAAAGTCTGCATTTCCTGCATCTTCAGTAACTAATGTAACGGCTCTAAAGTGATCTCCCGGCATTAATGTATCCGGGTCAATTAAATGATGCAATATTTTATCTCCAACTTTATAAAATCTTTCATAATCACCACTTGCTACAACAGAAGCATTGTTTATATATATGGTATCTAATAAATTATCATCAACAAATCTAAACTTATCAGGATCCTGAATACCTACACCCCATTTTTCTCTTATACCGTCCATAGGTTGGCCCCATGTTTTAACATTTCCACCCGCACTTATAATACCGGAAACAAATCCATCCTCAATAGCTTCATCAACTATTATTTCTGTTGCATATCCCTTAGCCACTGCTCCAACATCTAATCTCATTAATGGATCATTTAAATAAACTGTGCTATTTTCAATATCCACTATTACATTATCAATATCAGTATGCTCATTAGCCTTAATTAAAGCCTCCATTGGAGGTATTTTTGCGTTTTCAGGATTATCCGTTCCTTCTTCTCTGTAATCATGCCATATCTTAAGAACAGAACCCATTGCTATATTGGTTTTATGACTCACTTCTTCATTCATTTTCTTTGAAAATAAAATTAAATTAATTATATCATCACTAACCTCAACAGATTTTACGCCTGCGTTGTCATTAATTGTTTTAATATTATTAATTCCCTCATAATCATTATATTTATCATAATACTTATGAAGTTCTAATAATCTACTTTCCATTTTCTTAACGTGGTTTAAAAACTCTTCTTCTGACTTACTGTAAGCAACTATTTGCGTTACAGTATCAAATGCTTTATAAATTGTATAATTGTATTTTTGATACTCTGTTTTTGTAGGAGGATTTTGTCTGTTACATCCTGCTAAAAAAGCAAAAATTAAAATTCCTATTAATAATAAAGGAATTATTTTCTTCATATTTATCACCCTAAAATATAATAACAAAAATTATTAACAATATCAATAAGCAGATAAACAAAAATTTAACTCCCCCGAAAATGAGGGAGTTAAATAAATTATCTAGCGTTAGATATTGCTTCTTTTACTACTGATTGATATCCATCAACTGTAATTGTAACTGATGATGTTAATTCTGGAACATCTGGAACTGCTGTATGGCTAGCATCTCTTTCTTTAACTTTTAAGCCAGTGAATTCAGCAACTGTCTTACCGATCATCCAATCTTCAAATGCTTCCATTTGTTCAAACCATTCTTTACCTATAGATGAAGCTTTAGCCATTCCGTAGCCTTCTTTAAGCTCTTTCTTAGTTTTAACTTCAGCTGCTAAGTCTGTAGTAAGAACGCCGTTTTCATCATAATTAACTTTAACTTGTGCTACGTCAACTATTGATTTAACTACTTTGCCGTCTTTATCTACTGCTACTGCAGTCATATAAGTATTAACTTGTGCCATTGGTTTAACATCTGCTGCTTTATCTTTAGAGCTTGCTATGTCTGTTTTAACTCCTAAACCAACATTTACTGCTCCGTTTGCATCTTCTGCATTTTTCCAAGCTTCTTCAACAGCTGCTATGTAGCTTTCAACTGTTATTGTTACTGATGATGTTAATTCAGGAACATCAGGTACATTTTTATGAGATTCGTCTCTTTCTTTAACCTTTAATCCTTTAATTTCATCAACTGTTTTACCAATCATCCAGTTTTCAAATGCTTCCATTTGTTCAAACCATTCTTTACCTATAGATGATGCTTTTAACATTCCATAGTCAGGACCTAAATCTTTCTTAGATTTAACTTCTGCTGTTTTATCTGAAGTAACTTTCATATCTTTATCAAATGCAACTTTTGTTTGAGCTACGTCTACTGTTACGCTTGCTACTTTACCATCAGCATCAAAACCTACTGCTGCTATTGTTACATCTGCTTGAGCAACTGCTGTTGCTTCAGCTGTAGCACTCTTTGATTTTCCTACTGATATATTTTGTCCTAAACCTACTTTA
>JAEZGU010000040.1 GCA_023416855.1 Bacillota bacterium | reverse complement strand
GAATCCAAATAACAATTTATTTATTTACACAACAAGGCATCTAACAGGGCTTGAGCCTAATACTTCGTATGACATAAATTATTCGATAAAATTTGCCTCAATTGTTGGAATCGATTCTACCGGTAATAGTGTTGATACTACGGGTATTGGAGCTGACACAACAGGAGTTGGTGCTGATTCAATAGATAATATTGTCGTAAATGATACTATTGTAGTTAAAGCTGGAGCAACAAATGAAGAACTTCAGGTTGAGGAAGACGCTTCTAACCTTCTCCAACTTGTCGGTATTGATGTTGGTGAACCGGGATCTGATGGCAACGACCTTATTGTAATCGGATCATTTGTAGCTGACCCGGATGATAGTGACTACACTTTACATACTGCATCGACAGAAAATCCAATCTCAGTCGTTACAAACGATGACGGAGAGTTATGGTTAATTATTGGAACCGAAACATTTGGTTCAACAACTGAAATATATATTGATCAGATTGATATTGAAATCGATAAATAAAAAATACTAATTAAAGAACAACCCACTCATACAAGGAGGAGATTATAGGTTCTCTATTTGAACCATACATCTCTTCCTTTTTTTGTATCATTATTTTAATCTATGCTGCCTTTTCATAAATAATTATTACGATTATTATAAGGAGATATGCTTGCTTCAAAACATTTTTATCTTTTAAGAAATGCATTAATCTAACTGATACGTCCCAATACTACGCTAACCTTTCATTATTTTTTGTTGTCATACAAAAAATTAAGCTGAAAAAAATTAACTTGCAGTCTTTACATAAAAACAGAATAATCAACTAACACTTGTTATCTATGAATTTTAATACATCACGCTACGATACCATGATTTACAACAAGTGTGGTAAATGGGGATTAAAGTTACCAGCAATATCATTGGGATTATGGCATAATTTCGGTGAATAGATGTGTATGAAAATAGCCGATCTATGGTGATACATGCTTTTAATAATGGAATCACTCATTTTGATCTGGCTAATAATTATGGCCCTCCCCCCGGTTCTGCAGAAGAAAACTTTGGCAGGATATTAAAGAGTGATTTACGTTCTCATCGCGACGAACTGGTTATTTCTACCAAAGCAGGTTATTTAATGTGGCCCGGACCCTATGGGGATTGGGGAAGCAGGAAATACTTATTATCAAGTCTTGACCAAAGTCTGAAAAGGATGAAGCTTGATTACGTTGATATTTTCTATTCTCACCGGCCTGATCCGGAAACACCTCTTGAAGAAACCATGATGGCTCTGAACCATGCCGTTCGCTCGGGTAAAGCCTTATATGCAGGTATATCTAATTATCCTGCTGACCTGGCCAGAAAGGCATCTGCCATCCTTAAAAACCTTGGTACTCCATGCCTTATACATCAACCTAAATACTCAATGTTTCAACGATGGGTAGAAGACCAACTTCTGGACACCCTGGAGGAAGAAGGAATAGGTTGCATTGCTTTCTCTCCCCTGGCTCAGGGATTACTAACTGACAAGTACCTTCAGGGAATTCCAGCAAACTCGCGGGCAGCACGTGAATCTTTTTTAAAAACACATGATGTTCAATCGGTACATGAAAAGGTGGTAGCACTTAATGAAATAGCAAAAAAAAGAGGACAATCCCTGGCACAAATGGCACTCGCATGGGTACTAAAAGACCGAAGAATAACTTCCGTATTAATTGGAGCAAGCTCGGTACAGCAGATTACCCAAAACATAGAACTGCTTAAGAATCACATATTTCATGATGATGAATTAAAATTAATAAATGATATCCTTCAATAGAATAATAATTTATACATGGATTCATCATTTTTTTAAAAACTCTTTTATTTAAAAATCCATTTAATTAAATTTGAATTTGAAAATATTAAATATCCAGAATCAGGGTGCATTGGTATATTTAGTGGGATTTAAAGGGTTAATTTCCATTTAAAAAGTATAACTATGAAATTGAGCAACCGATTTTTGACAACCAAAATTAACGACCGGAAAATTGATAAGAACTTAAAAATCGATTTATTGGAATGCACTAATGGAGGGGATACCTGTAAAAATCAATTGGCAGAGATAAATAAAAGCTATAATGCATCTATATATCATCAATATGAAAAAAATTATCTTGAATCGATAAACATATTAATAAATGCTTATGAAAAAACAAAGGAATTGAAACAACATTCCTGCATTGGATGCACAGCTTTTTTTCGCTCTACAATTATTGAATCTTTAAAAGTCATACATACTGAACTTCAAAAAATGTCATCCGGTGTCCTTCGAAATAAGCGTTACCAGGAAATATATGAGACTGCAGATAACGTATTGAAAAACTGGCAACAAGAACAATATTAATCCGGCAACAATCAAAAACTAAATATTAATGAATGGATCGTCAGAATCCTAATAAAAGTTCTAATCCCCAAAATATACCGAAGATAAATGCAACACCTGTAATAGCACCTATCGCGAGTATAATCATTAAATTGAGAGGGAATTTCTGCTTTACATTATCGTTGCTTGTTTTAATAATAATCTGGTGGTGAAATTTTTTTTCCATTACTATTATTTTATGTGCAGGGTGGTGAATTTTCAAATACAATAGCCTTATATTAACATATTAACCTCATTAAGCAATATTAATGCCATATTCAACAATAGGGAAAACATAACTTACGATTGCATTTAAGGTTTAACTAATATCTGACTGATTAACTTCTTCTATAATTTCTTTTAATTAACTTCACTTTTTATGCTTTTATTGCATACATATTACCTTTAATTGCATAACTGTTTAAAGGTATTAATAATTCAAGCTAATGGAAATTAAGATTTTACATTTACTCAAAGGAGCAGAAAAAGCTGAAGGGCTTACAGTTATAATTGATGTCTTCAGGGCATTTTCTACTGCCTGTTATGCCTTTGAAGCCGGGGCTACAACTATAAGGCCGGTCGCATTGATTGATGATGCTTTTAAACTAAAAGAACAATTCCCCGACTTCATTTTGATGGGTGAACGTAATGAGTTAAAGCCTCATGGTTTTGATTATGGAAATTCTCCTTCTCACATAATTAGTGCTGATTTCAGGAGTAAAACAATTATACATACAACCAGTTCGGGTACTCAAGGTATTGCTGCTGCTAAAAATGCAACTGATATTATAACAGGAAGCTTCGTAAATGCTGGTGCTATAATAGAATATATAAAAATCAGGAATCCGGAGAAAGTATCACTTGTATGTATGGGTTACGCCTGTGAATATCCAACAGATGAAGATACATTATGTGCTGAATATATTTATGGAAGGCTTTCCAACAGAAATGTAGATTTTGAAAGAATGATTAACACAATTAAAAAGGGTAGCGGCAAAAGATTTTTTGAACCAGAAAAACAGGAATGGGCCCCACAAC
>JAEZGU010000023.1 GCA_023416855.1 Bacillota bacterium | reverse complement strand
GGATTTCCCTGGTGATCTGAAAAAACGACTTCAATTGGTGCATTTCCTAAATTAGGAAGACCCATTGTCTCTGCCAACGGCAAAGCTATTTCAGGATGCTCACCGTTAATAATTTCCTGAGCTACTTCAATAGCATATTTCAACTTAACACCTGTTGCTGCAGCTGAACCTGACAAAGGTAATATTGCTCCAACCTTAACTGGTTCGCCTGTTGCTGGTTGTTCAGCGGGCTGCTCAGTTGGGGTTTCTTGTTTAGGCTGTTCAGCTGGTGGTGCTTGAGTAACACTGCTTGTACATCCAACTGCCATAGTTGAAATTAACATAACAGCTACTAATAACATTGCTAATTTTGATTTCATAAACTCCTCCATAAAATTTATTTACTAATTAAAGGTTTAATATGCATGTCATCCTGAACGACAGTGAAGGATCTCATAAAAGAATGAGATTCTTCGGCTGCGCCTCAGAATGACGAAAGCCGATATGCTTGGCCTTTAATTGAAGTAACTGTAATAATGTAACATTTATCATATACGTAACACACAGTAATCGTTTCCAATTTATATAATATAACTTTTTTATGTTGATTTAATGACCAGTTTATGATAATCTTGTGAAAATTGATTTTTATTATTAATATTATTTTATTATTCATTTTATAAAAAATATGGTATAATGGATTAATAAATATAAGGAGAGAGCGATGTTCAGAATTTTAATAGTTGATGATGAAAGTAAAATTCGAGAAGTCATAAGAGAATATGCTGAGTTCGAAGGTTTTCACGTAACTGAGGCAAACGATGGCATGGAAGCAGTTAGACTATGCAAAGAATATGATTTTGACATTGTTGTCATGGATATTATGATGCCAAAAATTGATGGTTACTATGCATCAAGAGAAATTCGCAAAATTAAGGATATCCCCATTATTATGCTTTCAGCTCGCGGCGAAGAATATGACAAACTTTTTGGTTTTGAAATAGGAATTGAAGACTATGTGGTAAAACCTTTTTCTCCAAAAGAGCTCATTGCCAGATTGAACGTTGTTCTTAGAAGAAGCAGCAAGAATAGACAAATTATTTCTCCTGATGTTTTCAGATTCAAAGGTCTAGAAATTGATGTTTCGGGCAGATGTGTCTATGTTGATGGCATAAAAGCAGATCTGACCCCTAAAGAATATGATTTATTGTTTTATTTAATTAAAAATAAAAATGTTGCCTTGTCTAGGGAAAAAATATTGTCTGATGTGTGGGGTTATGACTTTTTCGGAATTGATAGGACCGTAGACACTCATATTAAGATGCTAAGAAACAACCTGGGTAAATACAGGTACTTAATCTCTACTATACGAAGCATGGGCTATAAATTTGAAGCATAAATTAGGGACAGCCCTATTTTCTCGTCTTGAGAATTGGTGCTGTCCCAAAATATTATTCTGCTGTTGCTAGCTCTGGCATTACAACTGCTGCATTTTCAGCGTTTTTACGCACGCTTTCAACTCCATTTTTACAGTTGTCCATTGTCTTATATCCTTCTGATGTGGCTATTATTTCGCCATTCTTAGCTTTTAAACGGAATCTGAATTCATTGGCTTTGTCTACATATATTTCAAATTTTGGATTCTTAACTGTTTCATAACCTTCAACTGTTTGATTTTCTAAATTAGCAATAGGTGCATTTTTACGAACACTTTCTAATCCCTTTAAACAAGAAGCCTTTGACTTGTATACCTCTGATGTAGCAACAACTTGTCCATTAGTTGCTTTCAAATCAAATTTATAACCTGTATTTACATCTTTTACTACAAAATTACCCATGACCATACTCCTTTCATCTTTTGTAATTATGTATAACAAGAACCTGGCTATTATGAATCAGTCCTTATTTTTATTCAGTATATCAGCAAAGGCGAAATATGTCAACGTTTTCTTAAAATATCTCATTTCAGTGCCTGTACCACGGCGCCAAATTTTTATTTTTTTGTGTTTAAAGAATATACTCTGGGGTATATTACTAATACAACTTAAGTTTACTAAATTATACAGAACCACAAAATCTATGAGTAATTTGTAAAAATTCACTGCAATAAGATTGAAAATTTAGAGCATTTCATTGAAGTTTAAATGAAAGTTCAAGGTGCAGTTAAAGAATGGGCAAGTGAAAAATAGAATTGTATGTTTAGTTAAACAACAGTTGATTATATAGATGTGACTAATGAGGTGATTCCAACAGGCTTCGAACTAGAAAACCCAAATAAATAGCACCCGTTTTCGAAATGAAAAGAAAATTGGGTGCTATTTATTTTTTTGTTGAACTATTTAAAAACTTGTGATATATTGTTATAGTATTTATTTAATGTACACATGTATATAAAATACAGACACTACTGGGAGGTTTTATGATGAAGGAAGTCAAATTAGGAATTTTAGGAATGGGTACAGTTGCTTCAGGTCTTATAAATATTATTGAATTTAATGAGTCCAAAATAATTGGAACTTTAAATAAAAAATTAACCGTAAGCAAGGTTCTTGTGAAAAGTTTGGATAAAAAAAGAAATGTTAATCTTTCACAGGATGTGTTCACCTTAGATGCATACGAAGTTATTAATAATGAAGATGTGCAGGTTCTTGTAGAGTTAATTGGAGGAATCAATCCTGCCTATGAATACATAAAAGCAGCTCTTAACAATAAAAAACATGTTGTAACTGCTAACAAGGCTCTTATAGCAACACATGGTGAGGAGCTGGAGGAGCTTGCTGTAAAAAATGGAGTCAAGCTCATGTATGAGGCCAGTGTTGCTGGTGGAATACCTATTATCAACACGTTATCAGAAAATTTAGCAGCAAATGATTTTGAACAAATCACAGGAATCATAAATGG
>JAEZGU010000334.1 GCA_023416855.1 Bacillota bacterium | reverse complement strand
CGTGTAAACAGTTCATTGTTACTATGAATAATAATTCCTCCAACGCTATTTTTCATAAATGATTTTCCTGATTTATATATTAAATCTAGCATCTTAAATAATTCAACATTAATACCGCTATCATCTAATTCAACTGCAAACAAAATAACCTTGTTATCCATTTTATCTATTTCTTCGCAGCACTCTACTATATGATAGCTCTTTCCTTCTAATATACTATCAATAGTGCTTTTCATTATATCAGATAATTTTTGTGGTACTAAAACAATTAACTCTCTATTATTCATAATAATCACTGCCTCCCTTGTACTATGTTATCAGTTTAAGCTTTTCATAACTCACTAATAATCTATTGTATAATTGTTCAGGCATATTTATTCTTTCAATTTCAACACCATATTGAGTCATTCTGTTTTTACATCCAAAATACACTCCTCCAATAAATACTGAACTATAATGCCACTTGCTTTCTATTGTATGTACTATTGAGATTGCAGCAGAAGACATGGCTGGGGCAACATAAGGCTTAAATCCAAACTTTCTTACTTCAAGGTTTGCATTAATTACAAGTTCTGTTAATTCTTTTGATAAATCATCATGGTAGTTTTCTATACTATCAGCTATTACTAAATCATTACCATGAGGTCCAAATGCTCTTCCATCATTTTTATACTGATTAAACCTTTGATACATATCTGCATAAAACAAGGCACGAGCATTCATAACTCCTAACCCGTATCCCTTTATATTTTCAGGAGATAAATTACTATTCTCATAAACAACTCTGCATAGTGGATCAACTGGATCTGAAACAACTGCAAAAGTACCTGAAAACTGCATTTGCTCTGCTAGGACTGCATAATCCTTTATTAGCTCTTTATTTCTTTTAAATTGTTCCAATCTTACATCTGCCACATTACTACCCACTGCTGGTATGCCTAAAGACGCACAAAATACAAACATATCACAATTAAACAAGCTGTTTTTATCAACGATTTTTACTTTTGGATAACTGTCATAATTAAAAGGATCTGTAATTTGGTTTATCTCATAAAACCATCTATTTGCAACTGATTCATTAATATCATAAATACCTATTTCCTCGATGCTATCTTTACCTAAAAGTCTTAAGCCCATAAGCAACGTGCTTCCCACATCTCCTAGTGCAAAAACATTAATTTTATGCTTTTTACTAGAATATATTTTAAAGCATTCTTCATAGTTTTCGTAAGAAGTATTTACTGCTTTAATTTTTTTATTATTTATTAACATTTCATAAAAATCTTTATCATCGCTTATATCATGCTTGCATAAAACCGATAAATCTTCTTCTTCTATAAAAAAATCCTCAACTGAAGAAATAGCATAGGTTTTTTTAGCCTTGTGCTTATCTAATTTCACTAAAAAATATAGCTGCTCTGCCTTTTCCATGACTTCTTGTTCTTCTACTTTAATATAATTATATTCATCCTTTAAGGAACATAAATATTTGTTGTTATAAATATAAAATTGCATAAGGCACCTCCTTTATTTAGACTTTTCTAATCTCTTTAATAAATTTATATCACTTTCTATAAATCGTGAAGGTTCAACATTTAAATCATAAGATATGTCTTTTCCTCTATCAGGCACTCTTGGAGATAACATAACCTCACTAAGTCTTTTTAGCGTTAATTTTTTTTCATAAATTCGCTGATATTCTAACTCTAAAGTTTGCATTATATTTCTTGCATTAACTAGGCAAGTCATAGATAATTCATATATACTGCTATAGCTTGCACCTCTAATAAACCTTGGCTCAACATATGGCAAAATAAGATTAATAGATGGAATAAGGTTTAATATTGGTTCCTCTTCATATCCTACTGTATCCCCACCTATAAATGGATATAGAAGATTTTCATTAAACCATAATCTTAAATTAGGAATAAAATAAGCACTGTCTATTTCTCTCTTTTGCATTGTCATTAAATCTTTCCCTCTTGATGTCAATAACCCAACTATTGTTTTTTCAACTCTTATGTCTTCACTTTTAAACATTGGATCTATTACCTTCATTCTATAGCCTTTATTAAGTAAATCGTCAACCAAAATTACTGGTCTGTTAAATGATTTTATCGTTTTGACCTGATTTAACAAAGGTGAATAAAATGGATATTCTGATATAGTAAAGCCATTAATTTCAGAGTTAAAAACCTTATCTGTGTGAATTGATTTAGTAACTGTATTTGGTACTACTCTACCTTTTAAAATAGCTCCAAATGGAACACACATATACTCTCCTAAAACTCTTTTATCAAGAATTTTATTAGGAACGGAATTTATTTCACATATTTTGTTCACCATTTTATGATGTATAATTTCATTATCAAAAATTAAAATCAAAGTGTCAGGATATAGCTTAACCAACGCTTTTTGCAAGTTTTCTCGAGACTTTTGTATAACCTCTAATACTTTTTCATTACTGCTTAAAGGCTCCTTTATAAAGCTCTCAACATCTAACACTAAAGCTAAAGGAAACTTCATATCTACTCCATAAATACGGTTTTTACTGTCACTATTATATAGATTAGTAAAGCCTTGCAATTCAAGAGTTTTAAATACGATTTTCTCATATTTAACATTTAAAATATTATTAAATAAAACATAAGTAAAGTCATTTTTCAGACAATGTGCCAAAGTTTCTGTTAAAATTATTTGAATTATATTGTTAATATTACTACTTTCATCCATATACAATC
>JAEZGU010000309.1 GCA_023416855.1 Bacillota bacterium | reverse complement strand
ACAACCTCAACAACTTTTGCGGGCTCATGTGTAATGCTTTCAACGACTTCACGTGATGCTGTCGGCACCTTAACTGGCGAGTTTTCTACACTCTTTCTAAAAGACTCCCATAAAGACATTACTAAATCTTTATTTTTAATTCCAACAATGATGCCAATTATCGCTGTAATGCTTACACCTACAATAATAAGCTTCTTCTTATTAGCTTTAACCCATTGAATAAATTCATTTTTCTGTTCTTCCATATAAAAAATTCTCCTTACAATATACTTGGATTTGCTTCTGTATCCATTATACTCGTTCAGAAGATTTTATCGCTCACACTCTGTGAGGTTCACATTTTATTTTCGCGAATTTTCAATTCCTTGCAAAATAAACTTCTTTGCATATTCATTTCCAAGCCGCGTAAAGGTCCACATCATTTCTGCTCCAACAGCCTTATTCATTGCTTCTGTTAGTTCATTATTAACACAACCTAATACATATCTAATAGCTGTATAGTAATCTGCAAGTGAAGAATATTGCGCATCCTGCTTCAGTTCCTTTAACAATTCAATTATTACCTGATCTAATTCTTCCAAATCTTTCTGTTCAACATCTTCTAGGCAGTTTTCTTCTTCCATAATTGAGCAGTCCTTTAAATAAAAGCTTTTAAAGAAAGCTCCCATGCTAACACGTTTATCATTTAATGCTTTTGCACCTTCAATCATCCACTGATTTTTTACGCTCATTTCTGAAATAAGAAACCACCATAAAAGATTTGCTACTGATTCTGGTGTTTCAGAAGTATCATATGAATCCGAATACGCGTTAACACATGTATCGTAGTCAGAATCCGCAAACGTACGACCTTCTTTCATTGCATCAAGTGCTCGCATATGAGCTTCATGTCCTTTTTGAAACAACGAATCTTTCATTGCTTTTTCTGTACAGATAATCGGAAATATTAACAGAGTCATTTTCATCATTTTTTCCTTATCTCCCAATTGAGATGAAGAAACATGCAAAGCTGAGAAATCTGAATGAATCAGTTCGTCCTCTGTGATACGGTAATGTAATGCTATCTTTTTTCGTATATCTGGTTTTGAATTACGTTCTCCTTTTTCATAGTTAGAGATCGTATTGGGTGAATCCAGTCCAACAGCTAATGCAAGTTCTAATTGAGTTTCCCCGTAGGCGGTTCTTAAGTATTTAATGTTTTTCCCAAACTGACAATTTAATTCTGCCATAACTGCCTCCTTCCTCTTATTATCCAATTATAACCCAACGCTCATATCAGTAACTTCATTTCCTCTGACATCTATCCTATAGCATTAATCTATCCCGACAACACAACCTCGGAAAAATCAAAAACATCAAAATCGACCTCTCACAAAATCCCAGCATCTAACCTAACAACTTGTCAAGCACTCACTGACATCTAAATCGCTCTGTTGCATTCAAAATTATGCAATTGGACTTGTTCACACAAAGTTTATTTTAACGATTTTAACATATCGGAATTATACTCTCAAACTTCGAAAAGCCCTTATTTACTGGACTTTTTCTACACTCATTTATCAATCCTTAACATCAATACCACAGTCTCAATGTGCCTTGCTGCTGTAATTCTGATGACCATTAGACCTGGTATCCTCTTGGCGATGGAATATAGATCACTAATACACGTTAACAGTAATCTATCAAATAATGCCTATATATTAAGCTCCTATCAATTATCAACCGTTTCGTTCATTGAATGCTACTAATGCTGCATCAGCTCTTCCACAAGTAGACCATAACGCAGGCTCTATATGATTCAAACAACATATAAGCGAACGGAAAATTTTACCTTCATCGTCTTTTATATCATCAAATGCTAATTCTACTAGCCATTTACCAATAAAATCACACCAAGTATCGAGTTCCTCTCGACTTGATGCAACTATTAGACAAATACTGAATGTTATGAGCTTTGAAGATTTGGCCTGAATTGCAATCTGATTTCAATTTTTGTTTTAATTTGTTATTTTTTGTTAATTGAATAATTACTAAAATAGCATAAAGCAATACAGATATCACTATTATAAATATATACGATATAGGCGTATTTTTTTTTATAAATTCGACTATATTAAAGTTAAAAAGTTGATCTATATCGGCTGTAACACCAATAAGTCCTACTACATATACACCTACAAGCGTTAAAAAAGGCTTTAAGAAATTTTTATACATAAATATCACCAACAATTTCAAGTATCATATTCTTTGTTTGGTTTTTCATGTTCAATCTCTGTCAGATTATTTTGAACTCCATCTTATTTATATTTAATTCATTGTCATATTGTTTAATTTTTAAATATATCATTTTTCTTTTCCCTTATCAAATTAATAATTGTGTTTAATTAAACAAACAAATTGGAATTTGGCGTTGATTATCTTTTTTTCAGTCTAGTCCACTTATTTAGTACCATTCTTATAGGTGGAAATATTTATTTTGATAATTCTTCAATATAAAAAACTTTATTTATTATCTTCCTATTATTTTTATATTCTTACATTTATAGTCTATTCTTGAGAAGCGTGATGGAAGGTTCTATTTGTATGTAGGGCAGACCCTGATCCTGCTAACTGTTGCATTTGCTCCTTCCGAGATACTCATATTATATATCAAATTGTTCAACCTTCATTTTGATTCCTCCAAACTTTCGATTTGCCTATTTTCGAGTAATTCTGGCCAAGGCCTACTATATACAATATAAACATAAAAAAATCAAATTGTAAATGATCTCGTTGTAAGTATTTGGAACAAATTTCATATATATATCGTCAAACGATAAGTAATGATAAGTGTTTTATAGCAATTAAATAATATATAAATGGACATAATTTGTTTAGCAGAATAAAATATAAGTATATCAAAGTGGGGTAAAAAGTAATGAAAAAATATTTAATTTTAATATTTGCTATATCTATTCTTCTAAGCTCATGTAATCAACAAGCAGCTAATGGTAACATTCCAAATGAACCGCTTGAATATGCAGGAGAAGATTCCAAAAAAATAGAGGAGAATTATTCAAAACTGCATGAATTTGCTTTAATGTATGAAAAATATGCTCAGGGGTATGCATCAGATGATTATACTCCCCTTTTATACACAATAAATCTGTTAACAGATTTAAATAAAGAAGATAAATTTTTGTATGAAAATGATATTACAATTCCATATAAAGATGCAAAGAAGATTTCATCTTTATTTATGAGTTATGAAATAAGTGAAGATGCATATTCCGGAACCCATTATTATCCCCTTGCAGAATATCCAGAAATTAGCCTTGAACCTTTTGAAATCAATAGTTCTGAGGAACAAATAAGCATATTGTATGGAAGGTTTGTTAATGATGAGCAAGGAAACAAACATTGGCTTTACCCTGTAAAGTATACCGCTGTTCCTTATATATTGGCTGAAGAAGATATCCCTTCCATTTTATCTGATGTTTTTAAAGCTGGAGAGCAGATGTACAGAATTATTAATCTGGAAAATATTTATGATATAGATGCTACAAAAAATATATATACCAATAATGGTTATGGTGAATTGTTCTTAGAAAAATCATACAATTTAGCAAGCCCTGAGGATCTTGTTGCCATGTCAAAACGTGTGAATAGTCGTTTATATAGCGAAATACGTGCAACTTACAATCTTATGTGTGATATAGATATGAGCGGTATAGAATTTGAACCTATAGTCAAATATTCAAACTATACAC
>JAEZGU010000240.1 GCA_023416855.1 Bacillota bacterium | reverse complement strand
GGTTAATGAAAAAAGCATCAATATAATTAATTTAGAAGAAGAAAGCGCAAGACTGGCTGATGAAGGGAAAACTCCTCTTTATTTTGCTGATGAACAAAAGGTGCTAGGAATAATTGCAGTAGCAGATGTGGTTAAGCCAACAAGCCAAAGAGCAATAAAGGAATTTGAAGCAATGGGCATTGAGGTTGTTATGCTTACAGGAGATAACAAAAAAACCGCTGAAGCAATAAGAAAACAGTTAGGAATTACAAGGGCTATTGCAGAGGTTCTTCCTCAGGACAAGGAAAGAGAAATAAGAAACATTCAAGAGCAAGGCCGCAAGGTTGCAATGATTGGTGACGGTATTAACGATGCACCGGCACTTGCAAGAGCAGATGTAGGTATTGCCATAGGTGCAGGAACCGATGTTGCCATAGAATCAGCAGACATAGTATTAATAAGAAGCGATTTATTGGATGCTGTTACTGCAGTTCAATTAAGCAAAGCAACAATAAGAAATATCAAGCAAAACCTGTTCTGGGCATTTATATACAATACTGTAGGCATACCATTGGCTGCAGGAGTATTTTTCAGCATATTGGGATGGAAGCTTAACCCAATGTTTGCAGCAGGAGCCATGAGCTTAAGTTCAGTATCGGTTGTTTCTAACGCACTGAGATTAAAATTCTTCAAGCCGGTTAGAATGACATCAGAACCAGAAAAAACAATTGTAACAAATAATCATGATGACTCACAAGTCATAAAAGAAGACTTTTCAAATAAATCTAATAATATAAATGGAGGAAAAGAAATGAACAAAGTTTTAAAAGTAGAAGGAATGACATGCGGACATTGCAAAATGGCTGTAGAAAAAGCATTAAAATCAGTTGATGGCGTAGAAAACGCAGTTGTGGATTTAGCAAATAAATCAGCAGAAGTAACATTAGCTAAAGAAGTAAGTGATGATGTGTTAAAAAAAGCTGTAGAAGATGCAGGATACGAAGTAGTATAAGGCTAAAATCTTAGGGTGAAGAGTAAGTTAAATTCTCTTCACTCTATTTTTTTATTTTACTTATTTTGCATAATTTGTAAAAAAAATCTTGTACTAAAGTAATTATTTGTTTATAATATAGTTGTAAGAAAAGGATTTCATTAAGGCTGTGGTGATTTGATGAAACGAAAAGAAACTGTCTATATTATAGGCGAGTCCAGAACAAATATGGATAATGCCATAACAGTTATTTACAATTCTTTTTATGTAGCTTTTGAAGTTGATGTAGAAACAGATGAAATCATAGAATTAGGATGTACGCATACAATCAATATAACAGAAAATTTTATCAGGAAGTTATTTATAGGAAAAAACTTTCTTGATACAGACTATTTAGAGCGGGAAATTAAAAGACGTTATCACGGCACTTCACAAAAAGCTGTAATTGTATCTTATAAGGATGCAGTAAAGAAATATCAGGAAGTAAAAAATAAATTTTATATTTAACTGCTTTGTTTATATGATTTAGTAACAACTATATCGGAGTAAATGAAACCCAGTTAAGGATCGGAAATATGACGGTCTTTTGCTGGGTTTTGTTTTTTTATATATGTTCTGCTTGGATCCCGGCTTATCGGAACAAAAATAACCGGGATTATAAATTACATGGAGGGTTTTATGATTACTAATGGTTTTACTTACTTTGCAGTGTTGTGTGCACTTAGCGGCAGCCTGCTGGCAGCTCAGAAGTACATAAAAAACAAATATGTGCAAAAATTTTTTGGCCTTTTACCACCTATAGTCCTTGTTTATTTAATTGGAATGATTTTATGTACCATTAATTTTTGGGATCTTGCTGCAACTAAAGCAACCTATAGTAACCTTAAGAATAACATTCTGTATGGGATGATCTTCCTGATGTTGCTGCGTTGCGATATCCGCAAGATGATTAAACTCGGTCCTAAAATGATAATTGGATTCTTCACTGGCAGTCTTACAGTTATGCTGGGATTTATTATAACTTTTATTATCATGAAGGGTGCTTTGGGTGCTGAGTCTTGGAAGGCATTAGGTGCTTTGTGCGGCAGCTGGATTGGCGGCTCCGGAAACATGGCAACCCTGCAGGAAATTTTCCAGGTAGGAGAAGTGGACTATGCATATGCACTGGTTGTTGATTCAATTGATTATTCTATTTGGGTTATGTTTTTGCTTTGGTCCACTCGATTTGCAACAATGTTTAATAAATGGACAAAGGCTGACACATCCAGTTTAGATGAAGTTAGCACACATCTTGGAACAGAAATGAATGAAAAGAAGCAGGAGATTACTTTTGTAAGTTTAATGGTGTTGATTGGTTCAGCTCTTTTGGTGTCTGCAGTGGGGCAGAACATCGGAGCATTGCTTGCTGGCAGCATAGGCTTACTAGATAAGGCTACATGGTGTGTTCTGTTTATTACTGCATTAGGTTTAATATGCGCATTAACTCCTTTCGGACAAATTGCCGGTGCAGCTGAGCTTTCCAATGTATTTCTTTATGCAGTAGTAGGTTTGTTGGCATCTCGAGCAAACTTTATGGAATTAAATGATGCTCCTATGTGGATTTTGGCAGGATTTATGATTTTAGCAATACATGGTATATTGTTCGTAACATTCGCTAAGTTTTTAAAGATGGATCTGTTTACATGTGGGGTTGCTTCTTTGGCTAATATAGGCGGTGTTGCTTCTGCACCAATTCTGGCAGGTACTTACAGTGGATCTCTGGTTCCTGTAGGCGTTTTGATGGCATTGTTTGGAACTGTTTTCGGTACCTATTTGGGTATGATTTGCGGTAATATTATGAAGCTGTTTGCATAGTTAATTTCGACTTTGAAATTGATTGTGTATTGACATATGCAATATGAAAGAGTCTGTTAAAAGAAAATTTCCTTTTAACTGACTCTTAACTTTTCAAAACAAAATAAAGATATTGTTTTAGTTGGAGTGATTATATGTTAAATGCAAAAATAATTAGTATGAAAGATGAAATTGTAAAAAGTGTTCAGGATTGCGTCAAAATTAAAAGTATTGAACAAGACCCAAAGGATGACATGCCTTTCGGTGAGGGTATACATAGAGCATTAGAATATTGTTTGCGACTCTCTGAAAGTTTAGGATTTAAAACAGTAAATGTTGATAATATGATTGGTTATGCTGAATATGGTCAAGGTGATGAAATGATTGCCGTTCTTGGTCATTTAGATGTTGTGCCAGAAGGAGATGGATGGACATATCCCCCATATGAAGCTGAAATACATAACGGGAAAATTTACGGAAGAGGAACTACTGACGATAAAGGACCAATAATAGGAGCTTTATACGCATTAAAGGCAATAAAAGATTTAAACATTCCTTTAAAGAGGAGAGTAAGATTATTTTTCGGATTAAATGAGGAAACTGGCAGCAAATGTGTAAAATATTATGTAGACAAAGGTGGAGAAGTGCCGGTTGCAGGCTTTACTCCTGATGCAGAATATCCGATTATCAATGGAGAAAAAGGAATTGTAACCTGCAAGTATATAAAAAAATTAAATCAATGCGGCGATTTAATTATAAAGTCTATAAAAGGTGGTATTGCTGCAAATGTAGTTCCTGATTTTGCGGAAATTGAAATTGCGCTTACTGACAATAAACGAGAATTAACAGAGAAATTAGCAGAAAAAACTGAAGAAATAAAGCTCGAAGAAAAAGAAAATTCAATATTTATTAAGTGCTATGGAATATCTGCACATGGAAGCACACCTGAAAAAGGGAAAAATGCAATAACACATTTAATGATGTTTTTAGGTAAGTTGGATTTCACTGGTGAATTTAAAGAATTTATTGATTACTTTAACAGTAACATAGGGACAGACTTAAATGGTGAAAAGCTAGGAATTTATATGGAAGATGATATATCAGGAAAATTTATTTTCAATTTAGGAACTATATCTGGAAATGAAAATGAAATAAGCTTGGAAATAAATATGAGATATCCTGTTACAAGTAAATACGAGGACTTCATTGAAAAATTTAAGGAAAAAATGAACTTGGGTAAATTTGAGGAAGTTTATTTACGACACAAAAATAGTCTGTATGTGTCACCTGATACCGAATTTATAAAAAAGCTTCAAAAAGTTTATGAAGAACAATTTGGAGAAAGAGCAGAATTAATTTCCATAGGTGGTGGTACATATGCAAAATCCATGGAAAACATAGTTGCATTTGGTCCTATTTTTAAAGGTCAACCCATGGTTGAACACAAGCCCGATGAATATATAGAAATTGATTCATTGATGAAAAATGTACTTGTCATGGCAGAAGCAATTAAAGAGTTAGCTAATTAATTAAATTTGTGGAGGAAGAAAATGAAGATTACAGATATAAGAATAGGTGAAATATCAGTTCCTCTTAAAACTCCTTTTAAGACAGCACTGAGAACTGTTAATAGTGTAGAGGATATCATTATTGAAATTCATACTGACACAGGAAATGTAGGCTACGGAGAAGCACCACCAACAGGGGTTATAACAGGAGATACAAAGGGTTCAATAATTGGAGCATTAAAGGAGCACATTATCAAAAGCATCATTGGCTTGGATATAGAAAATTTTGAAGAAATCATGCTAAAGCTTGATAAATGTATTATAAAGAATACCAGTGCAAAAGCTGCAGTTGACATAGCATTGTATGATTTATACGGTCAGCTGTACAATGTTCCTATTTATAAACTGCTGGGAGGATACAGAAAGGAAATTGTTACGGACATAACCATAAGTGTTAACGACCCTGACGAAATGGCGAAGGATAGCATTAATGCCATAAACAGAGGCTTTGAAACATTGAAAATAAAGGTTGGCAAGGATGCAGCCAAAGACATTGAAAGAATGAAAGCTATAAGAAAAGCAATAGGTTATGACGTGAAGCTTCGTATAGATGCAAATCAGGGCTGGAAACCAAAAGAAGCTGTTAAGGCTATAAGAAAAATGGAAGATGAAGGTTTAGATATTGAGTTTGTAGAACAGCCAGTTATTGCACATGATATTGAAGGATTGAAGTATGTAACAGACAATGTTTCAATTCCTGTATTAGCAGATGAATCAGTATTTACACCTGAGGATGCTTTGATAATTCTTCAAAGAAGAGCGGCTGATTTAATAAACATTAAATTAATGAAGACAGGCGGATTACATAATGCACTAAAGATTTGTTCGGTAGCGGAAATTTATGGAGTTGAATGTATGATAGGCTGTATGTTGGAAGCAAAGGTAAGTGTCAATGCAGCAGTGCATTTGGCAGCTGCTAAAAGCATAATAACTAAGGTTGATTTAGATGGACCTGTTCTTTGCAGCGAAGACCCTGTAGTTGGAGGTGCAGTATTTAATGAATCTAAAATTACATTAAATGATGCTCCGGGTTTTGGAGTCAAGAAAATAAACGGCATTAGATATTTAGACTAATTAAAGAAAGATATACATTAGGATTAAAGAGCTATATCAATTTGAAATGCTTCTTTCCAAGGAAACAAGTAAAAATAAAACTTGGTTACTTAGAAGGGAGCATTTTCTATGTAAAAAACAAAATAAGTATTAAATAAATGTTCATAAAAAACTAAATTTTTATTTTTTCGATGTATTTTTACATCAATAAATTTATATATTGTGGTATAATACTTTAAAGTTTTAATTTAAGGGGATGCTTATGAGTAAAAGAATTTTGATGTTAATTCTTATACCTGCTTCATTGGTGCTGACACTGTATGCGAGATTAAATTTAAGTTTTGCAGAGTTTTATGCTTTGGAAGTGTATCCTGTTTTTGCTGAATCAATTTCTTTTTTTACGTCTAAAATCAGCTTTTCTTTAGCTGAATACATGATTATAGCATTAATAATTGCAGTGGTAATTTATTTTATATTTGCTTTATTTAAATCTATAATT
>JAEZGU010000192.1 GCA_023416855.1 Bacillota bacterium | reverse complement strand
GCTGTCAGGACAATCTCAAGTTTTAAATGACTTAATAAGTAAATTTAAGCTTAACTCAAAACACGCAGAAGAAGCACTTTAAAACCAAGGGCGAAAGCCCTTGGTTTTTTTTAACTGTTAATTTTTTAATAAATATGCCGATAATAAATAAAACAACATTATTATTCGGAGGCAATATGTTAAAAAAGTGGGGAGTAAATAATAAGATTAAAATTAACAACAAAATTAAAAGCAGCAAAAAAAGTATAAAAACTCAAATTTTTAAGAGTTATATTTTGTTAATTATGGTTGTAGTTGTTTTTTTAGGTGGAATATCTGCTTTTCAGAATTACAGAACTACTTTTGATACTTTAGAAAATACTATGGTTAATTTGACTGAAGTATCTTCAACAGTTATTTCTAACAAGTTAGAGGTTTATAAGTCTGTAGCAGCAGATCTTGGGTTGAATCCCGTATTGTCAGATTCTAAAATAAATAAAAAGGAAAAAGCTAAAATAGTACAGCAAATAGTTGATATGTATGGTTTATTGGATGCATACAATGTTTCTACAGTTGGAACAGGAGAATCGCCGGTAACCGGAGAACTATACATGGTTGGTGACACAGATTATTTCCTTGCAGCAATGGAAGGAGAATTGTTTATATCAGAACCTACAATGAATAAAAAATTAAAGAAATATACATTAACGGTAGCTGCACCTATATGGAAAGATGGGATATATGGATCAGATGTAAGCGGTGTTGCGGTAATAGTATTAGATGGTCAAGTTCTTTCGGACATAGCCTCATCAGTTAAAATTGGTGAAAAAGGCTATGGATTTATATTAAATAAAGAAGGAATGACAATAGGACACCCTGAGTATGAAAGAGTTTTAGCTGCAGAAAACAATATAGCGAATGCCGATGGTAATAATGGGTCAATAGCCTTGATAGAAAAAAGGTTATTAAACGGCGAAATTACTTTTGGAGATTATAACATAAATAATCAAAAGCATTTAATTACATATAGCCCAATAGATGGAAGTAACGGTTGGGGATTTTTTGTTAGTGCACCACAAGCAGAATATTTAAATTCAACATATATAGGATTATTTACTATTTTATTAATATCAATATTATCCATTGTTGCAGCATACATAGTGGGAAAAAACACAGCAACAAATATTGCAAACCCAATTATTTTTTGTGCAGAAAGACTTAAAATGCTATCTGATGGTGATTTGCATACTCAAATTGAAAGAACAGATAGAGAAGACGAAATTGGCTTGTTGCTTAAATCTTTAAACAGGACTGTAAAAGGGATGAATTTAATAGTAACAGATATGGCTTTCCATATGAGTGCCATTGCAGAAGGTGATTTTTCAAAGAATATGGATATCGAATATAATGGAGATTTAAATTCAATAGCTGTATCAATGAAAAAAATTAGTAACTTTTTAAATGTTATAGTTAGACAAGTAAATGAAAGTGCAGAGCAGGTTTCAAGCGGAGCAGATCAAGTAGCAGGTGGTGCTCAGGCGCTTTCTCAAGGCGCTACAGAACAGGCAAGTGCAGTAGAAGAACTTTCAGCTACCTTAGGAGATATATCAGAACAAATAAACAACAATGCAATATTTGCAAATAAAGCAAACGAAGCATCTGTAGAATCATCGCAACAAGTTTTAAACGGAAATAAGTATATGAAGGAAATGAATGAAGCAATGCTTAATATAAATAATTCTTCAACTGAAATAGCTAAAATTATTAAGGTTATTGATAGTATTGCTTTTCAGACAAATATACTTGCATTAAATGCAGCGGTGGAAGCTGCAAGAGCAGGTGAAGCCGGTAAAGGATTTGCAGTAGTTGCTGACGAAGTAAGAAATCTTGCAATTAGAAGTGCAGAAGCAGCAAAAAATACAACAGCACTAATAGAAAACTCTATTACAGCAGTAGATAGAGGAGCAAAAATTTCTAAAGAAACTGAAAAAGCATTAGATTTGGCTGTTGAAAAAGCAGTGGAAACTGCAAATATGATAGAAAAAATATCTATAGCGTCTACACAACAAGCAGAAGCAGTAACACAAGTTTTAACTGGCATGGAGCAAATTTCATCTATTGTTCAAACAAATTCTGCTACTTCTGAAGAAAGTGCAGCAGCAAGTGAAGAACTAAGTGCTCAAGCTCAAACATTAAAAGAACTTATAGATGGCATAAAGCTTAGAGACATAGAAAAAGAATATAAAACAGAAATAGATATAGAACCAGTAATGACAGAAATAGAGATAATAGAAACAGATGCAGAGACAGACATAGAAATAGAAACAGATACTGATGTAGAAACAGATACAACAGAAACAGATACTGCCTTTGAAACTATATAATTAAAGCCACATATTTTATATGAACCAATTAAAGATAACCTTTAATTGGTTCTATTTAATTAATAAAAGTGAATTTGTTTAAAAATTGACCGATATATACATTAGTAGTCTGTCTCTATAGACTACAAAGTAATAAATTATGTAATAAACAAATGGAGGCAAAGTGCAAAATGAAGTTAAAAAGGGCAACAAGTAAGAGGGAAGGTAATAAAATTAATAAAAGCATCAAGGGCAAAATGATGTCGGTTTTATTTATAGGGATAACTGTTTTATTAACTTTAACAGGTGTTATAATTATAAGTACTATAAATGATCGATTTACTCAAAATGAAAAAGTTATATTGCAAGAAACTGCTAAGAGCATAAGCAAGGAAGCAGAGCTTTTTTTTGAACGCTATACTACAATAGCAGAGCAAATGACACAAGATAAAAATATACAAAACTTTTTATCAGAAGTAAGAACACGCGATGACATAGCGAAAAATGAAAAGTTCAATATTGTAAGAAGAACTCTTATAGATACGCAAAAATCACATTCGGATGTTATTCTATCTGCGTATATAGCAGAAGCAAGTCCATCATATTATGTGGATGATTTAAGTGGCGTATCTGATACTGATTTTGATCTTACTACAAGAGATTACTATGTAACAGTTACAGACAATAGAGTAAATATTACTGAGCCATATGTTGACGTTGCAACAGGAAATATGGTAATAACCATAACTGCACCAGTGAATGTAAATGGTAAAACTATAGGACTAACAGGGATTGATATTACTATAGATGCATTATCACAAGTAGTAGGAGATTATAAATTAGGCAATAACGGTTATTTTTCATTGTTAACGAAGGACAATGTAATAACATCACATAGAGATTCTGATAATATTTTAAAATCAGTAAACGAAATAGGAGTAAGTAATAACATATTAAATTCAATAAATAGCAATAACGAAGAGGTTGTTGAATATTCATATAACAGCAAAAAATTTATGGGGAACAGTGTTGTTATAGGTAATACAGGCTGGAAAATAATATCAGCAATGCCAAAGGAAGAATTTACTCACAGTACAATTGAACTGATTAAATTAATTGTATTAATATATATATTAACAATAGCAGTTATATCAGCAACTATGTTTGTAATATTAGGTGTAGTTACTAAGCCGATTAAGAATATTACAGACATTACAAACAAGTTAGCTGCCGGAGAATTAGATGTTGACATAAATGTTAATAGTAATGATGAAATTGGAGCGCTTGCAACATCTATTGGAAGCTTAACAACCAGATTAAAATCATATATAGATTATATTAATGAAAGTGTAAATGTTTTAGATGAGCTTGCAATGGGTAACTTAGTAATGGAACTTAATAATGATTATACAGGAGAGTTCGCTAAGTTAAAAAATTCTTTGCTTCACGTTTCAGAGACTTTAACTGATACAATTGGGAAAATAAAAAATGCTTCAGATTCTATCAATATGAGTGCAGAACATGTATCTTCAGGAGCACAGTCATTAGCACAAGGAACAACCGAACAAGCAGGCGCCATAGAGGAATTATCCGCCGAAGTAAATGAAATTTATAAAACCATTGCCAATAATGCTGAATATGCAGAAAATGCCGGTAGAAAGGCTTTGGAGGCATCAGATGAGGTTGAAAAAGGCAATGCTCAAATGAAGGACATGCTTCAAGCTATGGATGAAATAAGCAATTCATCAAGTGAAATCGGTAAGATTATTAAAGTTATTGACGATATAGCATTTCAAACAAATATTCTTGCACTAAATGCAGCAGTAGAAGCAGCAAGAGC
>JAEZGU010000174.1 GCA_023416855.1 Bacillota bacterium | reverse complement strand
ATTATAATGTACTTTGTAGCTGACAAGACAACAAAACCCATAAGACAGCTTCAATTGGTAGCTGATAAAATATCAAGACTGGATTTTTCTGAAAGATGCGACATATTATCCAAGGATGAGGTAGGTTTATTGTCTTTCAGCATTAATAACATGGCAGACAAACTGCAAGATTATGTTGCAAAATTAAAGGAAGACCTATTACGGCAGGAAAAGACTGATAAAATGACCAAGCAGTTTATTGCCAATGTTTCACACGACTTTAAAACGCCTCTTACCTTAATAATGAGTTGTTCAGAGGCATTAATGGATTTAGAAGATATTGATGAAAAAACAAAAAAGGAATACTTAAACATCATTATTAATGAAGGAAATAAAATGTCTGAATTTGTTCAGGAGCTTTTAAAGCTATCCCAACTAGAGGGTGGCATAATTAAATTAGAAAAATCCAACTTTATAATAAATGAGATAATAGAAGATACAATAAACAAAAATTCTATATTAACCAAAGATAAAAATATTGAGGTAATTAAAAATATTAAAGACACCAGCATTGTATTTGCTGATTACTTTAGAATAGAACAGGTTTTTCAAAATCTTTACGAAAATGCTGTTAAGTACTGTGAACCAAAGGGTATTATAAAGGTTTCAACAAATGTCATTAACAACAAGTGCCGAATAAGCATTTTTAATTCAGGTACTAACATACTTGATGAAGACATAGAAAATATATTCATCAGCTTTTACAGAGCTGACAAATCAAGAAATAACAAAGGAAGCTATGGTCTTGGTCTTGCAATTGTCAAGGCAGTAATGGATATGCACAATGAAGCTTATGGTGTGAAAAATGTTGAAAATGGAGTTGAATTCTGGATTGAGCTGCAAAATGTTGAAATAAGTTTAGAGGAGGATTAACATGGAAACCAAAGTATTGTTAGTTGAAGATGAAGATAATATAAGAAAGTTGGTATCAAGTTACCTTGTAAAAGAAGGTTTCAATGTAATTGAAGCTTCTGATGGTGAAGAAGCAATTAAAAAATTTGATTTAGAATATGACTTTTCACTTATTATATTGGATGTTATGATGCCAAAATTGGATGGTTACCAAGTTGCTGCTTATATACGAAAGGAATCTGATGTACCCATTTTAATGCTAACAGCAAGAGATGCAGAAATAGATGAAATCAACGGTTTTAATTCAGGAGCTGATGAATATATCGCTAAACCCTTCAGCCCTAAAATATTGGTTGCCAGAGTTAAAAATCTTTTAAAAAGAACGTCACAAAACAGCATGCAGGATTTTGAAATGGATGGAATCAGCATTAAATATCGAGAAAGATTGGTCTTGATAGATGGCGAAAAAGCCATGCTTACTCCAAAAGAATTTGATTTATTATATTACCTTATTCAAAATAAAAATATTGTCCTTACCAGAAGTCAAATTTTATCTACTGTATGGGGATGGGATTACTTTGGAGACGATAGAACGGTTGATACCCACATTAAATGTCTCCGCTCAAAAATTGGTAGGTATGATAAAAACATAGTTACTGTAAGAAAAATAGGTTATAAGTTCGAACTAGAAAATTAAAAAAACAGGAATGATTCCTGTTTTTTTAATTTTTACTTGAAGGATATAAATTTATATAACTTACTGTAAATCAGAAGGCTTAGTTTTTAAGGTGATTGTAATTTTTTGTTCTTCCCCATTTCTAACTATAGTCAATTCTGCCTTGTCATTATTTTTATATTCATATAAATTTCTTTTTAAATCAGACATGCTTGTTATTTTATCTCCATCTACTGCTGTAATAACATCTTGTGGTTTCAAGCCAGCTTCAGTTGCTGGAGAATTATTTAAAGTTTCTACTATTACAACTCCATAGTCTGCAGCAATATCTACACCGGAAGCCCTTTCAAAGGTTTCAACATCCACTCCAGTAATTCCTACATATACTGAAGACAGCTTACCATCTTCAATTATTTGATTTATAATAGGTTTTGCTGTATTTATAGGAATTGAAAATCCAAGACCTTCTGCAGTGCTCATCTTAGCTGTGTTTATTCCAATTACCTTGCCTTCAGCATTGAACAATGGACCGCCGCTGTTACCTGAATTTATTGATGCGTCTGTTTGAATTAAAGGCTCTATTACAGTTCCATTTTCAAATGCAATTGATCTGTTTAAACCGCTTACTATACCTTGAGTAACAGTTCTTTCAAGATCTAATGTCATTGGATTTCCTATAGCAACTACAGGTTCGCCAACCTTTAATTCATCAGAATCTCCAAGGTCAACTGCAGGCAGCCCTGTCTTGTTTATTTTTACAATAGCCAAATCAAGTGTTGTATCATACCATAAAACTTCTCCAACCTCTTTTGATCCATCTATTAAGGATACTGTTATTTTATCATATTTTCCATCACCAATTACATGAGCATTTGTTACAATATAACCGTTTGGGTTAACAATAAAACCTGAACCCATGCTTTGTGCCACTTGTGTTTGTGGACCAAAAAATGTATTGTACTGCTGAGTTATCTCTGTTGTTATACCTACTACTGTTTTTTGTGTTTTTTCTGCAACAGCTACTGCAAAATAAACATTGTCAGATAAATTAATATTGACATCTTGAGCTGTCAAAGAAGACGGTGAATTATTGTTAATTTTAATTCTGCTTGCAAAAGATACCCACCTGACAAGCCTCCAATTAAAGCAGCTACCAGTGCAACAGCAACATATCCAAAGAATTTCTTTTTATGACTTTTTTTCTTTTTTGGTTCCTCTAAACTAGGCATCACAAAGTTAATATCATTGTAGCCATTGTTCAAATTTTCATTGCTATTGTATTTATTATCGGTTAATTCATTGTTTTCGTTTATGTTTTCATTTTCATTAAACATATCTCTTTCATTATCGTCCATGATTGTTCCTCCTATTTGTATATAAATTATTAAGTTTTATATTTTAATTATATCCCCTTATGTGATGAAAATGTGATGTATATATGTTTTAAAAGTGAATTTTTTAGAATTAAAATATTTCTTTATACTTTTATATTACCAAAAATTTCTTAATTTAATCTAAAAAACAAAAATATAAAAAAAGAGCACTTTCGTACTCTATTTATCCTTAAAATCTAAATTCATATGAACAATGCCGCAAACATCCTCCACAGGCAATGAAAATGACAAACCTCTTCCTTCCTTGTTTAAGCCAACTTCATTTCGTATGGCATGCATTATTGTTTTTTTATCTTCACGTCTGGCTAATATTAGAA
>JAEZGU010000162.1 GCA_023416855.1 Bacillota bacterium | reverse complement strand
GAAAGTTATTTCTTTATTGATGAAGAGGAATTTATTAATAAAATAAACAATGATGAGTTTCTTGAATATGCTAAAGTTTATGGAAATTTCTACGGAACTCCCAAAAAAGAAGTATTTGAACAACTTGAAGCAGGAAATGATATAATACTTGAAATAGATATACAAGGAGCGTTACAAGTTAAGAAAAACTACCCAAGAGGTGTATTTATATTCATATTACCTCCTTCAATAACAGAGCTTAAAAATAGAATTGAAGGAAGAGGGACAGACTCAAAGGAAGTAATTCTTAAAAGAATGGAAAGTGTTTATGAAGAGCTTGATTATGCATTTGAATACGACTATGTAGTATTAAATGATGAGGTAGAAGCTGCAGTAGAAAAAATTGAATGTATAATAAAAGCAGAAAAGAATCGCGCTATAAGAAAAAAAGCAATTATTAACAAAATCAGAGAGGTATAATATGAAGAAAATTTCAATCGATGAATTAATAGATATGGTTGACAGCAGGTACTCATTAGTTACAGTAATTTCTAAAAGAGCAAGACAAATAATTGATGGTTCAGAAGTATTGATTAAGACCAATACAATTAAACCTGTTGGTATAGCAATTGAAGAATTTTTTGAGGGCGAATATGAAGCAATATATGATTATGATAAATATAAAAAAGCTCTTGAAGAAAAAGCAGCAAATGAACCAAAAGAAGAAATTGTTTCTGAAGAATTAGATGAAACAACAAAAAGTGAAAATCAAGAAGAATCAGATATAATTGATGAAGAATAAAACAATTTATAAGTTGCAAATAATCAGTCTATGACTGATTATTTAGTTTTACTACAGAATGAGCGTTAAACACTATTTAATCTTAGGAGCAGGAATGTATAATAAATTTGTTCAGCTAATATTAAACAACAATTCTAAGAGCATCGATCAGTTTTTTACTTATGGTGTCCCTAAAGATTTAGAAGACATCGTAGAAATTGGTAAAAGAGTAAAGGTGAACTTTGGCAATAACAAGCATATGATTGATGCATTAATAGTATCAATACATTGCTCATGTCAAATTCCACCATCTAAAATTAAACCAATTATTGATGTGCTTGATGATATGCCTGTTGTTAGTGAAGAAATGATTAAACTCATACTGTGGATAAGAGAAAGATATATATGCAAATATTCTGATGCTATGCGCCTTGTAATTCCATCAATGATTAAATATGAACATAATATAACTATAAAAGCAAAAGAAATTGATTGTGTTTCATTAAGCGATAGAGAAAATGAGTTATATAATTTAATTAAGGACAACCCTTTAGAATTAAAAAGCTTGAAGAAACAATATTTAAATAGTGATATATTTACAATAATAAACAGTTTGAAGGATAAAGATGCAATTGAAATAATAAGCAAAGATAAAATAAAAGGGAAGGAAGCTTATGATAAATATGTTTCCTTAATCGAAGATAAACCTATTGAAGAATATAATATTAATAAAACTAAAAATCAAATTTCTATTATAGATTATTTGAAAGAAGAAAAATCAGTAAGCGTTAAAAAACTTTCAGAGGACTTAGGCGTTTCTTTAGCTATCATAAATAATTTAATTAAAAAAAATGTATTAAAAGAAGAATATATACTGTATCAAACAGAAGAAAATGATGTTGTTAAAAATCAGCTAAAATTAAATGATGAGCAAACTTGTGCATGCGAAAAAATTATTTCTTCAAACAACAGAGCATTTTTGCTTCATGGTGTTACAGGTAGCGGTAAGACGGAAGTTTACATGAATATAATTGAACACTATATTAATGAAAACAAACAATCAATTATGCTTGTACCTGAAATTTCATTAACCACACAAACTATAGATAGATTTGAAAAAAGATTTGGTAATAAAATAGCAATTTTTCATTCAAAATTAAGTAAAAAAGAAAAATTCATTCAATGGACCAAAGTTTACAACAAGGAAGTTGATGTAGTTATTGGAGCACGTTCTGCTATTTTCGCACCAATTAAAGATTTAGGAGTAATAGTTATAGATGAGGAGCATGAAGATAGCTATATTTCATCTACCTCTCCTAAATACGACACAGTAGAAGTTGCAATAAAAATGGCTCATAACTTAAATGCCAAGGTTATACTTGGTTCAGCTACTCCATCTATAAATACTTATCATATGGCTTTAAAGGGTCAAATAGAAATAATTGAGCTTAAAAATAGAGTGAACAATCAAATGCCCAATATGAAAATTATAGACATGAGTGCTGAATTAGACAAAGGAAACAACACACTTATAAGTGAAGAACTGTACGAAAGCATAAAAAATACATTGAAAAATAATAACCAGGTTATATTGTTTTTAAATAAAAGAGGTTATTCAGGATTTGTTACTTGCAAAAAATGTGGTCATGTAGTAAAATGCGACCGTTGCGATGTATCAATGACATATCATATAAAGGGTAATATGTTAAAATGTCATTATTGTGGAAGAACTAAACGAATGCTCTACGAATGTCCTAAGTGCGGCAGCAAAAAAATAGAGCAGTTTAGTGCAGGAACCCAGCATGTAGAAAAATTGGTAAAGAAGCTTTTTCCAAAAGCTATAACAGAACGTATGGATCTTGATTCAATGACGGACAGGGATTGCTATGAAGATATATATAGGCGCTTTAAAAATGGAGATATTGATATACTTATAGGCACACAAATGCTTGCCAAGGGATTTGACTTTCCTAACGTTACAACAGTTGGGGTGTTGATGGCTGATGCAATTTTAAATTTGCCTTTTTACAATGCAAGTGAAAAAACATTTCAGCTTATAACTCAGGTAAGTGGCAGAGCAGGTAGAGGCAGCCAAAAAGGTAATGTATATATACAAACATATGAACCAAATAATTTTATAATAAATGCAGCAAAGAATAATAATTATGAATTATTTATAAATGAAGAGTTAAAATTAAGAAAAGAATTTGCTTTTCCACCATTTATTAATATAATAAATATATGTCTAATTTCAAAAAATGAAGACTTAGTTATAAAAACAGCTAATGAAAAGTATGAGGAAATAAAAGAATCTGTTAAAGATATGGTTAAGGAAAAAAGCTTATTATTATATAGACCTATACCACATTCTATTTATAAAATAAATGGTGAATATAGAATCAATTTATTTATTAAAGTAGCAAACTATAGAATGTCAGAAATAAAGAAAATACTACGAAGTGTTTACATGGACAAAGATATAGAATATATAAAAGTAAGTATAAATATAAATACCGATACGGTTTAATATAGGAGGAATTATGGCTTTAAGAAATATCAGATATGATGGTGACGAAATATTAAGAAAAAAAAGCAAGGAAGTAAGTGCTATAGATGAAAAAATTCTAACACTCCTTGATGATATGGTAGAAACTATGTATGAAAATGATGGAATAGGATTAGCAGCACCTCAAGTAGGTATACTAAAACGTGCCATTGTAATAGATGTAGAAGATGGCAATGTATATAAAATGATTAATCCAAAGATTTTAAGTGTATCCGACGAACAACAAGTTGCACAAGAGGGATGTTTAAGTGTACCTGAAACAAAAGGAGTTGTAAGCAGACCTATAAAGGTAACTGCAGAATATACAGATGTAGAAGGAAATATAGTTACTATTGAGGCAGAAGGTCTATTGGCAAGATGTATATGTCACGAAATAGATCATCTAAACGGTGTATTATTTACTGATAGAGTAAAAAAATAAGGTGATATAATGAATGTAATTTTTATGGGAACACCTGAATTTGCAGTACCAACCTTAAAAAGGCTTCATGTAAATGGTCATAATATAAAGCTTGTTGTCACTCAGCCAGACAAACCATTTGGTAGAGGAAAAAAGCTTAAAAAATCAGAAGTAAAAGAAGCTGCAGAAGAGTTAAGTCTGCCAGTTTTTCAGCCGAATAAAATAAAAAATCAAGAAAATATAGATATATTAAAATCATATAATCCTGATGTTATAGTTGTAGTTGCTTACGGACAAATTTTAAGCAAAGAAATATTAACTATACCAAAGTATGGCTGCATTAATGTTCATGCATCCTTGTTACCTAAGCTTAGGGGAGCAGCTCCTTTAAACTGGGCAATCATTAATGGTGATACTCATACAGGTGTAACAACCATGCAAATGGATGTAGGCTTAGATACAGGTGATATGCTGTTAAAATCAGAAATAGAAATTGATGAAAATATGAATGTGGGGGAACTTCACGATATTTTGATGCATAAAGGTGCAGATTTATTAATAGAAACATTAGATAAATTACAAAAAGATGAAATATCTCCACAAAAACAAGATGATTCACTTTCGAGCTATGCCCCTATGTTTAATAACAAAAATCGTAAAATAAACTGGAACCAAACAGCAAAAAGTATACATGATTTAATTAGAGGACTATCACCATGGCCTACAGCATATTTTATGATGGATGATAAAATTGTAAAGGTATACAAATCATCATATATAAATGATGATTCAGACTATGAACCAGGCTATGTAATAAAAGCTGATAATGAAGGAATTTTCATAAAAGCAAAAGAGGGAATTGTAGTACTACATGAAATTCAAATGCCAGGAAAAAACAAAATGGCAGTAGAAGCGTATTTAAGAGGGAACAAATTTCCAGAAAAAATAGTTTTATAAAATACAAATATAAAATAATAGTAGCATAAAAATCAGACAGACTAAAATTGACTTGGGGTTTGTCTGTTTTTTTCGCTAATATTATCAAGATATAAAAAATAGTGTATGGTATAAAAAAAGGGGGAGAAGAATAGTGCTCAAATATCTGCGGAAGTATTTATTGGTGAAGTTCAAATATCATATATATTTAAAGGGGATAGATATGAAGCTGATAAAATCAAATTTGTTGAATATTAAAGAAATGAGTTTAAAATAATAAAATGAGGTCATTAAATGAATAAGTTTATACTTATATTAATAGCAATTTGTATTTCAACATCATTATTAGTGGGGTGTATTTCAAAGGTAAATGATACTAATATTGATATCAAAATTGGCACTCCACGTAAGGAAGTAATTGAACTTTTGGGTGAACCACAAGGCACTCTTTCTGGATTTTACGGTGACATTTATAAAATGGATAATTCTAAAATTATTATTTACTATGAGGCAAGAGTAAATAGTGATGATGTAGTTAGTGATGTGAAAATATTTGATAAATTATTAAATTTTTCATTTGATGAAAATGGATACTACACAGGCTTTTCTGATATACCTTCTAATTATACAATTGAAGAAGCAAAGTCAGATGGATACTTCACGACACAAGGTTTAGGAGATGTTGTAAACCAAGATGAGTGGGATAGATTTGTAAATGATTCCTCTAACAAAAAAGATGCTAGTATTAGAATGGTTAGATTTTTCAAAGAAAGTATAGATAGTCCATATTTTTTAGATTTATTTTATAAAGATGGACATTATTATGCTTTTAATTCCAGTGAAGAAAATCAGGAGAAGAACCCTTTTCTATACCTACTGACACTAGAGGGGAAATTCGGTAATCCCTTAAGAGATACAGGTGTTATACTATTGACAGATGACAATACCTTGACCTTTGATATGGTAATGAAATCAGCGCTATCTAGTGATATGAACTATAAAAAAAGCATACCACCTTTTAAATTGATAATGTTTAAATGATTTAGCTTTAGAGAGGTACTTAAAAACGAAGACAGAAATTAATCTTATAACAATATGACAGATGAAATGGACAGAATGAGAAACTTTTACAATAAAGTTCTTGGATTTAAAATTCAAAATGATCTTGGCAATTATGTTGAGCTTGAAAACAGTGGAGTGAGATTTGCGATTTGTCAAAGAGAAGTTATGTATGAATTCAGTGGTGAATATAACAAAAAAGCAGTAGGTCAAGCTTTTGAACTGGCTTTTCCATGCGAAAGTCCAGATGATGTTGATAAGTCATATATAGAGTAGTTGGTAGTGCTTGGGGAAATGTAATTAGTTGGTATCGCCTTAATCCCGGGTGCCAGCTAAATGAATATGGTTATGAAACAATTGTTTCTATGATAAAAGAACCTAAAGACATTGAAGAGATATTAGGGAAAAGCTTAAATGAATTTGAAAATGATTGGGTTAATTATTTAAAAGAAAACTGGTAAATTTCCAGTACTTTGATTAAGATTAGTGGATTTGTAAAAAAATGTTAATCTGCTTGACAATGATATTTAGTTACATTATAATAAAAATAGATAAAGGAACTGCCGAATAAACGGTTAGCTTCCAAGTTAATGGCTAAAACATTTTAACCGTCAAAGTGGCTGCTTTGGCGGTTAACTTTTAAGTAAAAGTTTATTTTCGCTTGTTGTTAAACAAGGCAATAATCGCTACTAAGAGTAACCCGAAGGTAAATAAATCTCCATAAGTAACCATATTATCACCTCCCTTTTTAGGGAGCTTACCGCCTATCCGTCGTGGCAATTCCTTTGACAAATTATACCATAATATTACATATAATTTAATGCATTTTATATATTTATCACTATGTTTAAGTTATTAGGAAGAACCTCATTGTGCGAAACAATTTAACTTAAAAATCGTCCAGTATAGAATTTGAAAGAGGGGGCTTTTATGAAAAAGATAATTTTTATTGGATTAGCTTTAATTTTATTAATTGTTATAATAATCTGCAATAAAACAACAACAGTTAGTGAAATTATAAAACCATACTCAACAGTAAACCTACCTGAAGAAATGAAAACATCAATATACATCTCATATTTTTCAAGCAAAGAATTAAATGTAACTAATTATGAATCAAAAAAAGAAATTATAAATTTTTTAAGTAGCATAAAAGTAAAAAAACCGTTAGTTACTCCTCCTAAAATTTACAATCCAAAATTAAAGGAAACTTATCACATATTTATGAATAATTATGAGGAAGAAGGTTTTGTTTACATATATATTTTAAATAAAAAATATATACGCATAAATGATAATACATTTAAAATATCTAATAATCCTGATTTATTAAATCTTTACAATATAATAATTAATGATCAACCAAAAGGTTCTATTGATGAATTTTATTATAATTTAATAGAGTAGAATTGCTGCTTATTACTATTAGAAATACTAAAAAGAGGTAAAATAAATGGATAGATTTACAAATGATGAACTAGCAGAAGCACTACATATTGTAACTTCAACTATTAGCAAATGCGAAAAAATGCAGTTGAAATTCCCTGAAGGGACTTCTCAGCACACACTACTTAAAAACAGAATAAAAGCACTGCATATTTCTAAATCATTATTAACCAATGATAGTGTTTGGGACAAATATACAAAAGAAGAATTTATACAAGCATTACCCCCTGTATCTTCAATTATTAGCAAATGTGAAAAAGCTCAGCTGAAATTTTCGGCGGGTACTTCTAATCACACCCGTTTAAAGCATATAATAGATGCTATGCATATTTCAAAATCGTTAATGGTGAAACATCATCAGAAGAGGTCAAAAATTGGATAAAAACAATTCTATAATAGTTGCACCTAAAATGTCCCTTATACGAGGGGGCTTTTTAATTAGTTAATTTTTTAATTTATTGTAACAGGTTTTTTATTATGCTATGATAATTTAAACATATTTCTAAATATATACTTAATTAAGGAGTCAATTAATGAAATATATTGAAAGTATTAGTGACGATGTATATTTTAATCTTGCTTTAGAGGAATACGTATTTAGTAATTTAAAAGATGATACATATTTTATGCTTTGGAAGAACGATAACAGCATTGTTTTAGGAAAACATCAAAATGTGTTTGAAGAAATAAATATTAAGGCAATAGAAAAGAATAATATTAAAGTAGCAAGAAGAAATACAGGTGGTGGTACAGTTTTTCATGATAGGGGTAACTTAAATTATTCTGTTATAACAGACTATAACAAAAATAAGTTCATTGATTATGATCAATTTATAATACCCGTAATAGATGCATTAAATTCAATGGGAGTAAAGGCAGAAAAAAGAAGAACAAGTGACATAGCAATAGACGGCAGGAAAATATCAGGTAGCGCTCAAACAATAAAAGGTAACAGAGCATTACACCATGGTACATTGCTTTTTTCTGCAGATTTAACCATGCTTCATGATTTATTAAAAACTACAGAAGGAAAAATTGAGTCAAATTCTGTTAAGTCAGTAAGAAGCATTGTTACAAATATTAAAGACCACTTAGATACCGAATTAAACA
>JAEZGU010000127.1 GCA_023416855.1 Bacillota bacterium | reverse complement strand
GGCTATACTACCATCAATATCACATTCAAAAAGTCTTTTATCGAAAAAAATCGAAGCATTAAATTCTTCAACTATTTTATCCATCCCTTTTTCAAATCTTCCGCTCCATAAATTAGCCATCATATACCTCTTTTACTAAATATACATTATTTTGATTATTTATTATAACATAATCAACTAATAATGCAAGGCAAAATTTAGAGCAACTAATAATTCTACATAGGCTGGAAACCAAAATAGTTTAATATACCTCTATAAATGCCGTAGGCAATATTCCATTGTTGATCTCTTAAGATTGCAGCGTCTTCTGAATTTGTTAAATATCCCATTTCTACAAGCACTGCAGGCATATTGGTTGCCCTAAGCACATATAATGATGGATTTAATCTTATGCCGTTGTCTGTCAGGTCCGTAAAGTTTACCAAACCGTTCATTATGTGCTGTGCAAGCCAATGAGCTTGTGTATTAAAACTGTAAATATACATTTCAGCTCCTCTAATATTGGGGTTAACATTAGCATTTGCATGTATACTTATGAAATAGTCTGCAGGCCACTGATTTGCCATACGAACTCTCTCTTGTAAGCTTGTAGAATTGTTAATACCAAGTACAGTTGTAGGAGTTGGCCTTGATAATCTAACCTCAAATCTTGGATCATTAGCAAGCATATTGGCTAAATATTGTCCAACTTGATAAGTTATATCCTCCTCGATTAAACCATTACCTCTTGCGCCTGTATTATGAAATCCTGTAGGATTATGCCCCTGATCTATAAATATTTTTATAGCCACTATATCACTTCCTTATACATATAATAATTATATTATTCTACATATGAGTAAGTGTTACATGCATTATAAGTATAAAAAACAAGGCAGAATTCAATGAATTCTACCTTGGACATTTTAAGCGACCTATATTATTAATATGCTTTTTTGTATAATTCAAAGTGTGCTTGAGGATGATCACAAACAGGACATACATTTGGAGCTTGGCATCCAAAATGAACATGACCACAGTTATCACAAATCCAAACTGTATCATTTTCTTCTCTTTTAAATACTTTTCCTGTTTTTATATTATCAAGTAATGCTAAATATCTTTCTTCATGGCCTTTTTCTATTTTACCAACTGCTTCAAATAAATATGCAATTTTATTGAATCCTTCTTCCTTTGCTTCTTTTGCAAAAGTAGCATACATATCAGTCCATTCATAGTGCTCTCCAGCTGCTGCATCTTCTAAGTTGAACTCAGTGCCTTGGATTCCATCATGTAATAACTTAAACCAAATCTTAGCGTGTTCTCTTTCATTTCTTGCTGTTTCTTCAAAATACTTACTTATTTGCACATATCCGTCTTTTTTTGCTTTGTTCTGATAATAAGTATACTTTACATGTGCCTGAGACTCACCAGCAAAAGCTGTTAATAAATTTTGTTCTGTTTTTGTTCCTTTTAATTCCATAATCCACCTCATAAATAATATTTTTATGGCATTGCCATTTACTAACAATCATCTCAACATTTTATATATACCCAAATATGGAATCTTTAATCATTAATTATGCTATACATTTCTTTATAGGCATCTTTAACCACATGCTCTAATAATTGTTCTACCTTTATTTTCATTGGCTTTGTTCCAAAAATAATTTCTATTTCATCTCCAACTTCAACTTCAGTACCTGGTTTAGCCTGCTTACCATTAACTAACACTCTTCCCTGTTCACAAGCTTCTTTAGCTACAGTTCTTCTTTTTATTACACGAGCATTTTTTAAATACTTATCTATTCTCATGATTACCCCTTATTGTATTACTCTGATATGCTGTTTAATTTTTCTGCCTGATCTGAGGTCAACAAAGCATCTAACATTTCTGTTATATCACCATCTATGAATGAATCTAACTTATAAAGAGTAAGCCCGATTCTATGATCTGTTACTCTACCCTGAGGGAAGTTATATGTTCTGATTCTTTCGCTTCTGTCCCCTGAACCTACTTGACTTTTTCTTTCGTTTGCCATCTCATCAGTTTGTTCCTGCATATATTTATCATACAATCTTGCTTTAAGCACCTTGAATGCTTTATCTTTGTTTTTAAGCTGAGACTTTTCATCCTGGCAAGAAATTACAATACCTGTAGGTATGTGGGTTAATCTTATTGCAGAGTCTGTAGTATTAACACTCTGACCACCATTTCCTGATGAACGGAAAACATCCACTCTTACATCATTTGGATTAATTTCTATGTCTATATCATCAGCTTCCGGCAACACGGCAACAGTTGCTGATGATGTATGAATTCGTCCGCTTGATTCTGTGTCAGGAACACGCTGTACCCTGTGAACACCGCTTTCATATTTTAACTTTGAGTAAGCTCCCTTACCCTTGATAGAGAATATTACTTCCTTATATCCACCGATACCTTGTTCGCTCACAGATATAAATTCAGTCTTCCATCCGGTTCTTTCTGCAAACCTTAAATACATCCTTAAAAGATCTCCGGCAAATAAACCTGCTTCGTCTCCACCAACTCCTGCTCTTATTTCAACTATTACATCCTTGTCATCATTAGGATCCTTTGGTAAAAGCAGTATTTTAAGTTCCTGCATCAATTGCTCTTCCTGCAAGGTTAATTCTTTTATTTCTTCCTTTACCATTTCCTTAAAGTCATCGTCAAGCTTTTCTTTAAGCATTTCTTTCGATTCATTTAACCCGTTAAACACTTCCATGTATTCATCAAATTTTGACACAATTGGTTCAAGCTGCGCTTGTTCCTTCATATACTTTTGTAATTTTTGCGAATCGCTAAGTGTATCAGGATCTGAAATTTTTTCGCTTAATTCAATATATTTATTTTTTAAATCCTCTAATTTTTCTAACATTATTTACCTCTCTCTATATAACCAATTATTACACGGTCATTCCCGCCATAATCTTTATCACATTCTATTCTATTAAATAAATTTGAATTGTTAAATATTTCTGTTACTGTTTCTTTTTGATTATATCCTATTTCAACAGCCAATATAGAATCATGTTTACATATTTTTTCAAATACTTTTACTATTTGTTTGTAATAATTTAATCCGTCTTCTCCTCCATCAAGTGCTAATTTCGGCTCATAGGTTGAAACTTCTACCGGAAGCTCTTTTATTATATCACTTTCGATGTATGGTGGATTTGAGACAACTATATCATACTTTTCGCCACTAAATTCATAATTAAAAATATCAGCTTTAAATAGCTTTACATTATTTAAGCTGTGTTTTTTTATGTTTGTTTCAGCTGTTTTCAGTGCAGTGTCACTTATATCTACTGCAGTAACAATAGAATTTTTCAAATAATATCCAAGGGAAACAGCTATGGCTCCGCTGCCGGTGCCGATATCCAATATATTAATTTTATTTTCATATTTACCTGCTATTTTTATTATTTTCTCTACTAATATTTCCGTGTCGGGTCTTGGCACAAGCACGCCATCCTGAACATAAAAATCTAAACCCATAAACTCTTGGGAATTTGTCATATATTGTAAAGGGTACCCCTCACTTCTTTTTCTTACCATCTCGTAAAATTTATCTGCAATATCATCTGTTACTTCATGATTTCTATGCATATGTAAATAAATCTTATCCTTTGAAAGTAAATGAGATAAGATTATCTGTACATCAAGATTAGGGTTATTGTAATCCCTATTTTTGATAATTTTAATTCCATCCATTAACAATTTTTCAATTGTTACCATGTATCATCTACTCCATCTTGAGGTATAACTCTTTCCATTGCTTTAATGGCAACCTCAATCATCGAATCATCCGGTTCGGCAGTAGTTATTTTCTGAATTTGGAAACCCGGATAAGTAATTATTTTAGTAAATAAATTTTCTCCTTCACATTTCCCTACAAATCTGTTTAATTCATATGATAAGCCAGCTATGACCGGAAGCATTGCTAACCTAATGACTAATCTCATTAAAGGATTAGGCCAGCCGAAAAATGAAAATACCAAAATACTTATTATCATAACATTAATCATAAAACTGGTACCACATCTTGGGTGAAGTGTAGAATATTTCCTTACATTTTCTACGGTAAGTTCTTCATTGTTCTCATAACAATATATAGTTTTATGCTCTGCTCCATGATACATAAACACTCTCTTAATATCATTTAATTTAGATATAAAATACACATATAAAACAAATAAAAGAACTCTGATAATCCCTTCTGCTAAATTCAAAAGCAAGTTGCTTTGAATTAAGTCTTTTAATATGTTAGTTAGGAGTGTAGGTCCTAATATGAATATGCCTACAGAAAAAAACAGTGCAATTATAACTGAAGCATAAACAATGGCAGTGTCTGCCTTATCTTTAAATATTTTTTTTAGAAATTTATCAAGAGCATCCTCTTCATACTCTTCTCCATAAAATTCGGCAGAATACATTAGCTCTTTAACCCCTGTAACCAATGAATCAATCAACACAAAGCTTCCTCTTATTATTGGAAGTTTAAAAAATTTATTCTTAAATATTTGATTTATTTCACTTTCTTTTACTATAATTTCTCCATCGGGTTTTCTAACTGCAGTTGCTATTTTTTCAGGACCCTTCATCATAATACCTTCAATGAGTGCCTGACCGCCTATACTGGTTTTCTTAACTTTATTCATTTTGTCCCCTTTATTTGAAAACATTTCAAGTTATTATACAATTATTACATAAAATCTTCAAGTATTTTGTAAATATTAAAATTGAAGCTTTGTAATATATAGTATATTACAAAGCTTAGTATAACCTTTATATTTTAATAAACATCTAAAATTTCATATTTTACATCTCCGCTAGGTGATTTTACGCTAATAGTAATTCCTTTCTTTTGACCTAATAGAGCTTTGCCAAGTGGTGACATATTTGATATTTTTTCTGATACAGGATCGGATTCGGTTGCGCCGACAATTAAAAAGTCAAGAACTTCATCAAATTCTAAATCCTTTATTTTTACACGACTACCTATTTGTATAATATCCTTGTTTTTCTCATTATGCTTAACTACTTTTGTAAATTTCAAAGTATGTTCAAGTACAATTATCCTTGATTCGTTTTTATTTTGCTCTTCCTTTGATTCATGATATTCGGCGTTTTCACTTAAATCGCCTTCCTTCATAGCATTTTTTATTCTTTCTGATATTTCTTTTCTTAATTTTGTTTTTCTGTATTCTAATTCATCCACAAGCTCTTTATATCCTGCTTCTGTTACTAAAATTTCTTTATTATCCATATTTCCACCTTGTATTAATTATCGATAATATATTATAACCTAAAAAAATATAAAATCAATATTTTTTATAGCAATGAGTAAATTTATGAACAGCAGAAAAGCACAACTATGGTTACCCATTGTTGTGCTTTTGTTAAGCTATCATTTATTTAACTTTATATATCCATCCTTCTGGAGCTTTAATATCTCCCATTTGAATACCATATAATGTATCATATAATTTTTTAGTCACAGGTCCAACTTCTTTTTCACTGTAGAATACATGTAATTTTCCATTGTGTTGAATTCCACCAATTGGAGTAATAACAGCTGCAGTTCCACAAGCGCCTGCTTCTGCAAATTTATCTATTTCATCAATATAAACATCTGTTTCAATAGCTTCCATTCCAAGATATTCTTTAGCAACTTGAACTAAAGATCTTCTTGTTATACTTGGAAGTATAGAAGATGAATTAGGAGTTATAAATTTATTATCTTTTGTAATTCCAAAGAAGTTAGCTGCTCCAACCTCTTCGATTTTTGTATGTGTTTTTGGATCAAGATATATACAATCAGCAAAACCTTTTTTTACCGCTTCTTCATGTGCTCTTAAGCTTGCAGCGTAGTTTCCGCCAACTTTTATTTTACCTGTTCCATAAGGTGCTGCTCTATCATACTCTGTAGTTGTAAAGTTTACAGGAGTCATGCCACCTTTGAAATACGGACCAACTGGCATACCAAATACTCCAAAAATATATTCCGGAGCTGGTCTAACACCTATATTGTCTCCAACACCTATAACGAATGGTCTTAAATAGAATGTTGCACCTGAACCATATGGTGGTACCCATGCTTCATTTGCTTTTACTACCTGCATACAAGCGTCAATAAATTTTTCAACTGGAACTGTAGGCATCATAACGCCTTCACAGCTATTTTGCATACGCTTTGCATTTTCGTCAGGTCTAAATAATTGGATTCCTCCATCTTTAGTACCATATGCCTTTAAGC
>JAEZGU010000121.1 GCA_023416855.1 Bacillota bacterium | reverse complement strand
CAACTTTACTGTCCGAAATATTCAGAAACTCTCTTATATTCTTGTCATGTGATGCAAACGTGAAAAATCCATTGAAACAAACACCTAAATTTAATGCATCCGCCATTGTTTGCATATTGGAAGCTGCCAATCCTCCATCAACATATGGATTAAATGATAAATTTTTATCGCTGAGAACTATGATAATTGCCGGTGCATTAAAAAACAATTTATCATTGCCATATTTATTATATTGCCTGTGCATCATTTTCCACATAACTGAATATCTTTTTTTCTCTGAATCAAGAGGATCTTCTTCATTTGGTTCATAGCTACATGCCATATCATTTAGGACATCAAGTGTTAATTTTGTTAGATGACTCATATTGTCCTGAACTACGACAAAACTTAAAGGTTGCCTGTTGCCACCACTGGGAGTGTATCTTCCTGCTTCTATTATATTTGTGATTTTCTCCTTTTCAACAGACTTATTCGCAAAATGCCTTATGCTTCTTCTATATTTTATTGAATTCAAAACTTTTTCTGGTTCTATATAAAATTCATCTTTGTTATAACTTATAACTTCGTTCATATCATATTCATCTATAGTTACAGCATTTTGCGGACATACAGCAATACAGTGTCCACATTTTAAGCAAGATTTATATTGTAGATGTGCAACTCCATCAATAATCTTGATATCACCACATTGACAATCTTCAGCGCAAATACCACATCCAATGCACTTTTCTAAATTTATCCCTATCATTTTAAAAATCCTTTCTGTTATTAATTTTTTAATAAACTATTTCTTTTCCCTCACCTCATCTAAGTAACTGTAAATAGTGACTTTAGATAGACCCAGCCTTTCAGCAACCTTATCTATAGCGCCCTTCACTAAAAATACTCCTTTTTCATCCATTAGGCGTATTAGTTCTATATTATCCTTTCTTGTTAAGTTATCAATGTCTTTATTACTTATGATACTCTCAATTAATCCATTTATGATAGTAATGACATCTTGATTAAGAATTTCTACCTTAGCAGGCATTTCATCATGATTAAGATCTGGCAGAAAACTAAGAATTTCTTCCATTATACTATATGATAATGTCAAGTCATAGTTAATACAGAGCATTCCCACTACTTCTCCTTCCAGATTACGAATGAATGCTGAAGAAGATTTGATTTTTTTACCTTTATCTGTTACAAAGAAATCATTTGAGGCATAATCATCATTAAACTTTTTACATAATAAAACCTGACGAATTAAATGATTAAAAGACTGACCTTCCTTTCGGCCAGTTACTGTATCATTAGCAACATATACCACTAAACTTCCTGGCTGTGTTAAATCATGAATAGAAACCTCACAGTTTTTCCCAAATGTCTGTGAAATTATATTTGCAACTGGAATATATGATTTAAGGATGGGATGCAATTTATTTCCTCCAATCTGCTTGTATAAATTTTTATATTTTTTATATAATTTATTATGTGATAATATATCATGTATTCTTTACACAGTCAATATAAATTTATTTGAATATATTTATAAGCAATGCTTTGAAATTTGACTAATTTTCAATCTTCCGTTAATCAACTTACCTTTAGAAATATCTAAGTAAAATAGCTTTTTGAGAAAAACCGTTAATATTACATTTACGTAACATATAAAAATATAAATTGACGATCTTCATATTTTGATGTATATTATTAAAAAATAATTATTACATATTTTAAATCATTTGTACGAATGTTAAATTTTATTAACAATAGGAGGGTAATATGACATACTTACAAAAAATACTTGATGATGTAAAAACTAAAAATCCAAATGAGGCAGAATTTCACCAAGCTGTGGAAGAAATTCTGACAAGCATCGAACCTGTTTTAGAAAGCAACAAACGAATAGTTGACGCAAAAGTTGTTGAACGTTTAGTTGAACCAGAAAGACAAATTATTTTCAGAGTTCCTTGGGTTGACTCAAAAGGTGATCTTCAAATAAACAGAGGATTTAGAGTGCAGCTCAATAGTTCTATCGGTCCATACAAGGGAGGATTACGCTTTCACCCTTCTGTAAATTTAAGTGTAGTAAAATTTCTTGCATTCGAACAAACATTTAAAAATGCATTGACAGGCTTAGCAATCGGCGGAGCCAAGGGAGGATCTGATTTTGATCCAAAAGGAAAGACCGATCTCGAAATTATGAGCTTTTGTCAAAGCTTTATGACAGAGCTTTACAGACATATTGGACAATTCATAGATATTCCAGCAGGTGATTTAGGTGTAGGCGAAAGAGAAATTGGTTATCTGTACGGACAGTATAAAAGAATATCCAATTCCTTTGAAGCTGGAACATTGACTGGAAAAGGATTAAGCTACGGTGGTTCACTTGCCAGAAAAGAGGCAACAGGCTTTGGGCTTTTATATTTTGTTAATGAAATGCTTAAAAATCATGGACACTCCATAGTTGGAAAAAAAGTTGTAATTTCAGGCTCAGGAAATGTAGCTCTTTATTCCTGCAAAAAAGCAATTGAGCTTGGAGCTGTGGTAATTGCAATGAGTGATTCAAATGGATATATATACAACAAAAACGGATTGGATTTTGACACTGTTCATA
>JAEZGU010000071.1 GCA_023416855.1 Bacillota bacterium | reverse complement strand
TAACTTTGCTTAATTTAATTGCTAATGTTCAAGATACAAATATAGTTGCAAGATCTAATTTTGAAACTTTAAAAGCAGTACAATTGCAAATAAAAAAGTTAAATGGCCGTAAAGGTATTGAAAATATTGATATATCTGAAGTTATAGATTTAGACAAGCAATTTATTGAACAGAACATAAGCCCGGGAGGTTGTGCAGACTTATTAGCTATAACCTTGATGCTTTACTTTTTGGAAAACATAATATAAGAGAATCCTGTATGTTTAAAGGATTCTCTTAAGGTTTTTGTGATTGAATTAATCTAATAAGGTTCCATCAGTTGCTACAACCTTGTAGCCCCATGGTATTAATTTACCTGAATTAATAATTGCGTTCTTAACTGCATTTACTATTCCTGAACAACAAGGAACTTCCATTCTTAATACTGTAATGCTTTTAACATCGTTATATTTTAATATTTCTGTTAATTTTTCAGAATAATCTGCATCATCTAATTTAGGACATCCTATTAAAGTTATTTTACCCTTCATAAAATCATTATGAATATTAGCATAAGCGAAGGCAGTACAGTCAGCAGCAACAAGTATATGCGAACCACTAAAGTATGGTGCCATAGGTGAAACTAACTTAAGTTGTATAGGCCATTGTCTTAATTGACTTGTTAATGTGGTTTCTTGCTTTACTTCAACTTCTCTTTGTTTAATTACTTTTGCATGATGTCCGGGACAACCATGTGGCTTTTCTTCGTTTTGTCTTTTTCTTTCTTCCATTCGTCTTTCCACTAATTCCTTGTCAAATTCTTCAGCTTCTCTTTCGATTATTTCTATTGCATCAACAGGGCAGTTGGGAAGGCAGTCTCCAAGTCCGTCACAATATACGTCAGAAAGAAGAACCGCTTTACCGTTTATTATTTCTAATGCACCTTCATGACAGGCTGTAACACACAGTCCGCAACCATTACATCTTTCTTCATGTATTTTAACGATTTTTCTTTTCATTTTTTCCCCTTTCAAATAATAGCTTTACATTTTTATAAAATTATAATAAAATGATAAAAAAAAGTATGTAACATATGTTACAAATCGATTATAGAACAAAGGTAGATGTTGAAATGGAACAAATAATAAATATTATAAAAGAAAATAAATTATTCGAAAATATGACTGAGCTGCAAATTAAAAAAGTTCTTCATTGCAGTAAGGCTGTTGTTATAGATTACCATGATAATCAGGTTGTCTTTGAAAAAGATGACAATATTAAAAAAATGGGAATAGTATTATCCGGTCAACTTAATTTGGTTTCTCAAAAATTTAATGGCACAAGAGTTATTGTAACAACATTGGAGAAAAACGATCTATTTGGTGAAGCATTAGCTTTTTCAACTATGAGAGAATCTCCATATGATTTAGTAAGCTTAGGAAATAGTAAAGCCTTAATTATTCCCTACAATATATTTTTTACTTTATGCAGAGAAATGTGTGATTTTCATCAATTGTTAATAAGTAATATGTTGGCAATTTTATCAGATAAAATTGTAATGCTTAACAATAAAATGAATATCTTAAATGCTGAAACTCTAAAGGGTAGAATTTCAGTGTACTTGTTATCCCTTCATAAAAAAACAAATTCAATGATTTTCGATTTGCCCATGAAAAGACAGGAATTAGCGGAATTTTTAAACGTAAAAAGACCATCACTATCAAGAGAATTATCAAACATGCAACAGGAAGGTATCATAGATGTATACCGTTCTACAATAAAAATAAAAGATATGAATGCGTTAAAAGAATTGGCTGATTAATATTGAAGGTAACAGCATTCTATGATACAATAAAAGAATAAAATCATTGTTTTTTAGCTTAGGGGAGAGTTTATGAGTATAAAATTTATTCATACATCAGATATACATATAGATAAGAAATTTGATATAAAAAATTTCAGTTTAAAAGAACGTGAAAAAAGAAGACAGGAAATATGGGATACCTTTGATGAAATAATCAAGACAGCAAAAAAGGAAGAAATTAAATATCTCTTTATAGCAGGTGATTTAATCGATACTGAATATGTTAACTTTAACACCTTAATAAGAATAGCAGAGAAGTTTAAGAGCATTTTAAACACTAAGATAATAATTTCTTGTGGAAAAAGTGACCCATATAATATAAACAGCTTATATGAATATGTAGAATGGCCGCATAATGTCTACATTGTAAAAAATACAGATTATGTGGAAAAACTATATTTTCCTGAGGATAATTTATGTGTTCATTCAATGAGCTGGGACAATGGATTTGGTAACAATAAAACACAGGCAATTTATGATATTTCTGTTGATGACAGCAAAATAAATGTGTTGCTTTTATACTGTGATATTAATTCAGAATCAGACAAGCTGCCTGTAAATGTGGATTTAATTAAAAATAAATTTGATTATTGTGCATTAGGTGGTAGGCATAATTTTGAAAAGGTTCAAAATCATATCGTTTATTCGGGAAATCCTGAACCTCTTAACTTTGACGAGTATGATGAACATGGAATAGTTATAGGTGCATTGGAAAAGAAAAGAGTAGAATATATATTTTTGCAAATGTCAAAAAGAAAATTTATAACTCGTAATATAGATTTAGATTTAAGCTATAGCTTTAATAAAATTCTTGATTTAATAAAATTTTCCGGAGACACTTTTTCCAATATCAAAGATTATGTTAGAATAAACTTAAACGGTATTGTTAACACAGATGTATCAATGGAAGAAATTGAAAATGAAGCAAAGCAATTTTTTTACTACATTGAGTTTAAAGAAAATTATTCATATAAGAATTCAGATGATAAAGTTTATGATCATAACGATTTTAATATAATAGAAAGTTACAAGCTTCAATTTGAAAATAGTAATGACAAACTACAGCAACAGGCATTTAAATTAGGTCTTGAAGTCCTCCGCAAAGAAAAGGTGGTTAAGTAAGATGTATATTAACAAATTAAACTTGAGAAGCTTTGGAAAATTTATACATAAAAAACTATACTTTGAAAACAAATTGAATATTGTATATGGCGAAAATGAAGCAGGCAAAAGCACGGTTCATAATTTTATGGAAGCAATGCTTTATGGATTTGATGACAATGAAGATGGTGAAGTAAGATTTAACAAGTATAAGCCTTGGAAAAGCAATTTATACAAAGGCACATTAAGCTTAAGAGGTATTAATGACGAAAAATATCTAATAGCCAAAGATTTCCTTTTAGGTACTTCACAAGTATTCGCAAGCAGTTCTGATGAGCAAGAGATGAAAGAAGAAGAAATGTTAAGTCCGGGTGAGCATTTTTTTAATATGAGCAAAGTTTCCTTTAGCAATACTGTAAGCGTTAAGCAACTTGGAAACAAAACAGAAAAAGAACTTGCAACTGAGCTTAAAAATAAGATAATAAATTTAAGCAAGACAAGAGATGAATCAATTTCAATAGATAGGATCCTTCAAAGATTAAACAATATTAAAGAAGAAGCCGGAAATGAAAATGATGATAAAACTCTTTTAGGTCAATATGCTTTGAGACTTAAAGAGCTTAATATAGTAAGAGAAAATTCTATTAATGCCAAAAGACAGGTAATGTTTTTAGCGATGGAAAAGAAAAAAATTAAAAATAAAATATTAGAAATTAACTTAAGGATTGATGATCTAAAAAAAGAATTGACAGATTATGAATGCTTCACAGAAAAAGAAATATTATTGAAAGCAGAACCTATAAAAAAAGAATTAGATGAAATTAATAAGGAACTTTTAAAGTTTAATGCTGAAGATATAGTAGACTATACTGAAAGTGATTATAAAGAGACAATTGCTATAGAAGAAGCTTTGGAATTAATGTATAAACAAATCAAAAATCTGATAGACAAAAAGCAAGAGAAGGATGAAGAGCTTTCTAATTTTAAAAATGATATTTGCAACAAAATAGATGATCAATTTGATGTTGAAAAATTAAATGCAGGTTATAGCAGCTACAAAGAAAACAATAGAAATATTAATGATTTGAAAGAAAAAATAGCTTTAGGACAGGAAAATATAAAGAATACTAATATAGATGAAATAAATAAATTTATTGATAGCTATAGTAACGTAGAAGATTTAAACAGAAAAATTCAAGTTGCAAATATTTTCTTAGAAGATAAAAATTATAACAAAATGAAGAGCTTTAGAAGAGCTCAAATTTTGTATACTTTATTTTGGTTATTAATTGGTTCAGGTGGATCATATGGTATATGGTGGTATAAAAAATTAATTATAGATTTTATTAACAGTTATTATGAAGGACCATGGACTGATAATATAGTGGCAGCTGCAATAATTGCTCTTATTGGAGTAGTTATTATATTTATTATAAAACCAATTTTAGTTAGAGCAAAAAGCATTAAAAATGAAATTGAGAGCATGGAATGTGGGTTTGCGGACAACACGATTAGCTTAAAGGATTTAAACAGTGCAAAAGATGAAATAATTAATAATGCTGAGTGCGAAAGCTTTGATGATATGAAAGAAAAATACAATATCATATTAACAGAAAAAAGCTTGTATGAAGAAAAACTAAAACTTATCAAATATGATGAAGAATCATTAAATCTTCTGCTATCAGACAAGACAGAATTATCTGATTATATAATGAAATGTATATCATTATTAGGTTTTGATGAAATTAGCGATGATAATATAGAGATTATTAATGAAGCGTACAAAAGAAAAAATTTAGTTAAAGAACAAATTGAAATACTAAGTAAAGATATTGAGATTCTGAAGAATGATATTTCAAAAATAGATAAGGAAATATCTTTTGAAGAAAAAAGGTTAGACATGATTTTAAAAAGTAACGGATTTGATGATTTAGATAGTTTCAAAAAGTCAGCAGGTTTAAATCTTGAATACACTGAACTAAAAAATCAAAGAAATATTAAAGAAGAAATGTTTAACAATATTATGGGTGAGTATAATTATGATGAATTATATCAAAAATTAGCTAATTTTAATTATCATGATATAAAGGTATTGGACAAACAAGAATACAACTTAAAAATATACAAGCTCAATGAAGAGAAAGCTCAGCTTACAGAGAATATAAATAATATTTTGAGTGAAATACAAGAAATAGAAAGCAGCACAAGAACATTAGCAGAAATAGAAGAAGAAATAGATTTTTATGAAAATAAAGCTTATGCCTTCAAAAATAAAATAAAAATTGCTGAACTTACTTCAGAAAAAATTCAAAAAATTTCTGATTCTATTAAAGGTGATTTTATGCCACTTCTTAAAAAGTCCATAAGTGATAACTTTTCATATCTTACAAGCGGACGATACAGTGACGTAATAATTGACGAAGATATGAATATTACAGTTGTTGAAGAGGATAATAAGGAAAGAAATATTGAATTGGAGAGCTTAAGCGGAGGAACGTTAGATCAACTTTATTTGTCATTAAGAGTAGGTCTAAGCAACATATTAAGTGGAAATCAAAACATACCACTTATTTTTGATGATAGTTTTGTTCAGTATGATAGCAAAAGACTTAAAAATTCTTTGGAAATGCTGGCAAAGGAAAGTGAAAGAAGACAAATTATTTTATTTACATGCCAAGAAAGAGAAGCTGAAGTAGCAAAGAGTTTGAACATTAAGTTTAATTATATAAAATTATAAAACAAGGAAAACCTATGAAAGTATTTGCAATTGCTGATTTACATTTTGACAGTAAAAAAGAAAAGCCTATGAATGTATTTGGTGACAACTGGATAGACCATGAGGAAAATATAATTGAAAATTGGAAAAATGTTGTTGGAGAAAATGATTTGGTCTTGGTTCCCGGGGATATATCATGGGCAACTAAATTAAATGATGCAATTGTAGATTTATCTATAATTGAGCGACTACCCGGTACTAAAATTATTGGGAAGGGAAATCATGACTATTGGTGGTCTACATCAAATAAATTAGATAAGCTTAATCTAAAAACGATCAAATTTTTGAAAAACAATAGTTATGAATATAACGGAGTAATTGTGTGTGGAACAAGAGGTTGGGACACCATGGAAGAGCACACAGAAGCTAAATCCAATGAAAAAATTTATATAAGAGAATTGAACAGGCTAAGGCTTTCTCTTGAATGTATAAAAAAAGGAAATAATAAATTAATAGTTATGCTACATTATCCTCCCTTTAATAATATAGGACTACCAAATGAATTTTTTCATATATTAAAAGAATATGAAACAGATATTTGTGTTTATGGTCATCTTCACGGTGAGGATGGACATAAAAACATAAAGGAAGGTTTAATAGATCAAGTACAAGTACACTGTGTTTCAAGTGATTATATGGATTTTAAATTAAAAAGAATCATGTAAAATGCTGTATATGAAATGTAAACAAACACCATACTTGGCTCTTGACACGGAAACAATAATAAAGTATCATATTTTTGTAGGAAACGTTTATCCTCATATAAGTACATATGCAATTTACACATTAGGATGGTGACATTATTGGCTAAAATGGATGCATTAGTAAAAAAATACAAAGAGCCTGGGTTATGGCTGGAGCAAGTTGATGTACCGGTTCCGCAAGAAGGAGAAGTTTTAATAAAAATTAGAAAAACCTCTATATGCGGTACTGATGTACATATTTATGAATGGAATAAGTGGGCTCAAGATACTATACCTGTTCCTATGACAATTGGACACGAATTTGTTGGGGAAATTGTAGAATTAGGAAAAGGTGTAAAGGACTTACAGGTAGGAGATTTAGTATCAGGAGAAGGACACATAATTTGCGGAAAATGTAGAAATTGCCTTGCAGGCAGGAGGCATCTATGCAATAACACTAAAGGTGTCGGAGTAAATAAAACCGGTATATTTTCTGAATATGTAGCTCTTCCTGTAACGAATATTTGGCTTTGTGATAATTCATTGCCTGAAGAAATTTATAGTATTTTTGATCCATATGGAAATGCTGCACATACAGCATTATCCTTTGATGTTTTAGGAGAAGATGTACTTATAACAGGTGCTGGACCAATTGGTATTATGGCAGCAGCTATTGCTAAGTTCTCGGGAGCAAGGTATGTAGTTATTACTGATATTAATGATTACAGATTAGAGCTTGCAAAAAAAGTAGGTAATTTTATAACTGTGAACACTAAAAATCAAGATATAAAAGACGTTATGAATGAATTAGGCATGAAAGAAGGCTTTGATGTAGGCATGGAAATGTCCGGAAACGGAATTGCATTAAACAGTATGATTAATCATATGTCTCACGGCGGTAAAATTGCTATGCTTGGTATACAGGATGCTGATACAAGTATAGATTGGAACAAAGTAGTATTTAATGGTTTGTTTATTAAAGGTATATATGGAAGAGAAATGTTTGAAACTTGGTATAAAATGCAAGCTATGATTAAAGCAGGTCTTGACATAACTCCTGTTATTACTCATAGATACCATTATACTGAATTTGAAAAAGGGTTTGAAGCAATGATAAGCGGAAAATCCGGTAAGGTAATATTAGATTGGACTACAAAAAAATAATATTTATAAAGGAGGCTTCAAATGTACGAAAAATCAAAACAAGTTTATGAAGACATACTAAAGGAAATTAAGGAAAGTGGACTTTGGAAAAATGAAAGAATTATAACTACTCCTCAAAGAAGTAGGATAAACACAACGATGGTTAATGGTGTGCTCAACATGTGCGCGAACAACTACCTTGGTTTATCTGATAATTTAGAAGTTATTGAGGCTGCAAAAAAAGCTTATGATACTTGGGGATATGGTCTTTCATCAGTAAGATTTATCTGTGGAACACAGCAAATTCATAAACAGCTTGAACAAAAATTAAGCGAATTTTTACACACAGAAGATACCATACTTTATTCATCTGCATTTGATGCTAACGGTGGTTTGTTTGAAACAATCACAACTGAAAATGATGCAATAATAAGTGATGAATTAAATCATGCAAGTATAATAGATGGTGTAAGATTAGCTAAAGCGAAAAAATACAGATATAAAAACAATGATATGGCCGCATTGGAAGAACAACTAATATTAGCAGACAAAGAAGGCGCAAGAATAAAAATAATTGCAACTGATGGTGTTTTCTCAATGGACGGTATAATTGCAAACTTAGAAGGCATATGTGATTTAGCTGATAAATACAATGCTCTTGTAATGGTTGACGATAGCCATGCCGTAGGTTTTGTAGGAAAAACAGGTAGAGGAACTCACGAATACAGAAATGTTATAGGTAGAGTAGATATAATTACAGGTACATTAGGTAAAGCGTTAGGTGGAGCAAGTGGTGGATATACAAGCGGAAGAAAAGAGATAATCGATTTATTAAGACAGCGCTCAAGACCATATTTATTCTCAAACACTTTAGCTCCTGCTATAGCAGGTGCGTCTCTAAAAGTATTAGAAATGCTTGAGGAAAGTACAAAATTCAGAGATAAGTTAGAAGAAAACACAAAATATTTCAGAGAAGAAATTAAGAAAATAGGACTTAATATTATAGATAGTGAACATCCTATAGTGCCAATAATGCTTGGCGATGCAGTATTATCACAAAAAATGGCTGAAAAACTTTTGGAAAAGGGTGTATATGTTATAGGGTTCTATTTCCCTGTAGTACCAAAAGGAAAAGCAAGAATAAGAACTCAAATTTCTGCTGCACATTCAAGAGAAGATTTAGACTTTGCATTGAAAGCATTTAAAGAAGTAAAAGAGGACCTGGGCATATAATTGCCCGGGTAATTTTTTGTAGAAAACTGTTGTTAAAAATTTATGGTCTTGCATAATATTTTGAAAAGGGTTATACTAATTGTGAAAATTATATTATTTAGGAGGATCAAATGCAAAAGAAAGACATAAAATGGTCTGAATTAGGCTTTAGTTACATTAAAACTGACAAAAGATACATATCACGCTGGAAAGATGGAAAGTGGGATGATGGTCAGCTTGTTGAAGATAATAAGCTACCAATCAATGAAGGTTCAACTTGTTTACACTACGGACA
>JAEZGU010000066.1 GCA_023416855.1 Bacillota bacterium | reverse complement strand
ATAAATTCAGCTTATTAATGACTTAAATAGGTTCGAGGTGTGAAATGACTACAACTTTTGAGGCATATACACCGACACTAGATATTCCATCATATAGAGATGTTCTTGAGTTATCAAACAGGAGGCTAAAAGAATTTCTATTGGGTATTGGTATTGAAAAAGAAATGCGAATAATTATGGAAATTAGGAAATGCAGAACTAATCAGTCAAAGAACTTTAACTTTAATGACAAAGCAAGATGGGCAGTTGATGAGTATTCCTGGTTCATGGTATCAAATCAACAAGGTGGTTGTGATGCTTATTGCTGCTTGGTTGAGCAGGATAACTACGATTATTGGGAATATGAGTTCAAGTCCAATAACCGTGCTACAAATATGAAAAGCAAAATTAGAGATTGTCTAGAAACAGGGTTATACTGGTACTTTCGGCGCTCTGCAGGTCAACCATCTATTATCAATCTATCATATGGGCTAATTGCATCTGCATTTGCTGAATTGACGAATGGTATAATATTTACTGATGATAATGCGTGGGACTATAATATGTTTCCTACTGAAGCAGGGATATTTCTAGCAAAATACTTTAACCCCGAATATCCTTCAGCAGAACACGGTTCATGGGCAAGAGAATGTATAAACAGTTTAGTTAAAAATTTAAAGTATTAATAAAAACAATTAATTATCAAATTAACGAGTAGATTTTTTTAAGGTTATATGACGAATACTATAAATTTACATTCTGCGACAAGAAGGTATTATATAGAAAGAGGATATTTCTGGAGAGATGAATACCGCAAATTGTGTGATCAAAGTAGGGAATCAAATAATTTAAGAATTAACAAAAGAAGTAAATGAGGTGAATGAATTGGAAAAGCGATTTAATATTGTAAAGGGAGTTTATACCTCCAATTTAGAGGGGATTCATGAGGAATACAGCATAGTAGAACACAAGAATTTTTGCCAAATAAATATAAATGTTAGTGCTGAAAATATAGAAAATGTATTTAGAGATTTATGTACTAAAGTAAGAACCCCGGGGTTTTTATTGCTAGAACATGGTACAAATGCAAAGATTGAAGAGCAAATAAGAAAGTCAGATACTGACCCTTTTCATAAAGATGTTTTCTATCTTGATGGATTGGATATAAAACACTTTCTGGCTTTATATAATCAATATAAGGATCTACTAGTCAATGATGGAGAGATTAATTATGGGTTTGGTTCACATGTTGGAACTGACGAAGTATACGTTGGCCCATACAAAATATTTACCATTTTTACTAATGAATCTGATAAGTATATTGATGTTTTATCAAAGAATAATATTCCAAAGGTAGATAGACTTAAAACTGTTTGCAACAATTTTTCTGAAGAGTCACCGGGATGCCGAATGACAATAAAAATTAATGGAATAGATATTTATGAAATGGTAGAACAATTGAGTAAGGAAGGGTTGTATTTGGGAGAAAGAAGAGAAGACTAGACTAGATATTTATATTAAAACTTAAATACTTGTTGGTTTAAGCAAGTCTACATAACCACTTCCATTTCCAATATGTGAATTTTCAAGGGTAATATCGGAGTTTCCCAGTATACCTTCTTATATTACATTCCTTGTAAGTGCTGATACAAGCGGGGTTTAACAAAAAAATAGCTGGGAAATAATTTTTGTAATCTAGAATTAAATCAAGCTAAATTTGATTTAATTACTATCGTAAATAGAAAAACAAAATATTCTCAAATTATTCAAATGCTTGACACAGAGGGCTTTAAGATGGCTTTTTGTGTCTTGTTTTATATACATTAGATAGCACAATAACAAATTATTAATCAATATTAGAGTTCAAAAAGTTATTCAGCGAGTTTTTGTTGATAATTGTAATTAATTGGTTATTGAGATAGAATAGTTCTATGAAATTATTAAAGAGATACCGTAAAAAGAGGTAAAGAATGAAAATAGCCATTATTTCAGATGTACATGGAAATTACCCTGCCTTATTGACGGTTATTAGTGATGCAATTAGAAACAATGTGGATCAATTCATCTTTGTTGGAGATTATATATTCGATTTACTTTACCCAAATGAAGTAACAGAGTTAATCAGGAGTTTAAAAAACGCTTATGTTATTCAGGGGAATAAAGAGGGTTATTTAAAGTGGCTTCGTGTTGAAAACCAAAACAACTGGATTTATGATCAAATGGGAATTATCAAACCTACAGAGAACTGAAACCTGAAAATCTATCATACCTTACAAATTTAGCCGAATGCAGCTATGTTCCACTGCCTTTTCATGGAAGAGTTTATGTTGAATTTGCTGAAGGCATAGCTAAAAATAGAAATGAAACAGGAAATTTTTTTAGTAATGATATCTGGAATGCTGCTAATGTATTTTTTCAAAAGTAACTTGATTAGTTTTTATGGTATACGTAAAATATTATTTCAGAATTAAGATAGGGAGTGTTAATTCAAATGAAAACAAAAAGACAAGAAGAATTGATTAATTCGTTTTTATCAGTGGTTGGAGATCAAATCAAGCCGTTATATCAAGAAATTATAATGTATTTATCTGAACTCGGTTATAAGCCGCAAAAACAAAGGTCATACATAATTTTTAAACATGATCTGCACAATAAGCAGATGGCGAAAACAGGTATAGGAATAAACAAAGACAAATCCCCTTTTTTCGCTTTGAGATTTTCGGCTTGCAGGGGATATTCACAGAGATTCACTAACATTGTATGTAGGGCTGTCGACAGAGATAATTTCCGCAAAGCCCTTTGTCTAGACAATGGCTGTAATTACTGCGGTGGCGAAGCCGATACTCATGTTTATACATACGAATTTCCTGATGGTGAAAGCAGATCACATTGCGGCGCAGTTGCACTAGAAATACCAAACATAACAGCGGATGATATAAGTGAAATAAAAAAACTTATAAGAGAAGAACATGCGTATTTATTGAAACATGAAGCAGGCATACCACAATATGACGTATAGCAAGATGCTTGTATACTTACTGCTAATATTTTCTATCACCTTGGCATAATCCATATACTGGGTATGTGGATTATGCGAAACTAAAAGCAATCAGTCTACATAACCAATTCAATTTCCAATATGTAAGCTTTTTAGGGGTAACATGCAAGCATCCCAGTATTCCCTTGCATATAACTAATTAGTTTTTACAGTTTAACGGTTCTTTATGCATAAGTAATCATTTTTATATTTAATAAATTGTGTATTTTGGCGGCCCCCGGTCCTGAACCTGATGAAAAAGGTTCAGCATCGGGGGTCTATTATTATATTTTTAACATAGTTACAAGATTTTAAAATATGTGTTTAATAATGTCAAAACATTTATGAGTGACTGGGGATGGTTCTCAATGGGTTGGAGTGTTTTACGGACCAACAGGATGAAACTTATTAAGTAGTTACAATTTTAGTGGGAGATGGTAAAATAAAGGGATTGTTGAATAGATGAAAAAATATCTGTAGAGTTAAAATGTTAACTTACATAATTTACGGAGACCTATGAGTATACTCAAAATAGTAAAGAAGCGAATAATTAGAATAGTAAACATTACAAGGAAGCAGCTCTGTTTATTAGCTTGTACAGCCCTGCTCATACTACTTTTATTCTTTGCCTTTTATAACGGCCTTATAGTAAGGAAATATAATATTATTTCTGAAAAAGTGAGTGCAGATGAAGCAATACGTATAGCTTTGATAACAGATTTACATAGCCATGTTTATGGGAAAAATCAAACAAAGATTATTTCATTAATCAAAAAACAAAACCCTGATATAATTGCACTTGCAGGAGATATTGCGGATGATGAAGCCTCAATTGAAGGAACAAAGCTATTCTTGGAAGGCTTAAAGGGATTC
>JAEZGU010000039.1 GCA_023416855.1 Bacillota bacterium | reverse complement strand
GCAGCTGAACGAGGAACGTCAGATCTGTCAGGCCATGTTGAGAACGGCATACCAAATCCTGTGTGACCGGTTGTAAATGATTTTCTATTAAATTGTGTGTCTGCAGCCATATGCAAGCCTGATAAATCAACACTTGCTGCAACTACTTTAGATTCAGCTCCTGCTTTTCTAAGTCCTCTTGCAGTACCTGTTAAGTTACCGCCACCAGCATTTGTTGCTAATACAACTTCAGGATCTTTACCGTATATTTCTCTAAACTGCATTGCTAATTCATAGCCTAATGATTCTACACCAGCTATTGCAAAAGGAGTATACAAAGAAGCATTGAAATATCCTGTTTGCTCCAATATTGACAAGAATGAGTAGAATAATTCCGGTCCAACAGATAATTGAATAACTTCAGCTCCTAATGCTTCGCATTTTCTTGCCTTTTCAATTATTTCAGGTTGACCTATCCCTTTTGAATCATAGCATTCTTGTACTACTATACATTTTAATCCATACATAGCTGCTTGAGATGCAACTGCTGCTCCATAGCTACCGCTTGTTGCAGTAACAACACCTTTATATCCCAATTTTTTAGCTTGGTATACTGCTGTTGCAGCTCTTCTTGCTTTAAAGCTTCCTGATGCATTACAAGCTTCGTCTTTTATGAATATTCTTGCGCCTTTTCCTTTTGGTGCGCATTTTCTTGCTAATTCTGTTAAGTTTCTTAATTCAATAATAGGTGTGTTGCCAACACCATGCTCTGATTGAATTTTTTGAATTTCTTCAATTGTAAAGCCGGCTTCTCTCATCATTCTTTCATAATCAAAAGCTATTGAACCACTTTCAAAAACTGAGAAATCAATACCAGCTGCTTTTTTCATAATTTCAGGTCTTCTGCTCATTACACCTGAATAACTCATATCTTTACTCATTATCAGCACCTCCAAATACAATTTCTTTTACTTGGTCACTGATTTGTAATAATTCAGGAACAAATTTTCCAAAGTCATGTTTGTAATATGGATTAGCTTCTAATAAAGTACCCTTTTCTATACGTTTAGTTCTTGTTAAAACAGTTACTTCATCACCCACATTTGCATCTTCTTGCAAAAATCCTTTAATCCACATTTCCAATGGTACTTTTTTTGTATCATCAGGAACCTGTGGAGCTCTTTCTGATGGTTCTAATATTACTCTGTGAATTAAAACCCATTCACCTTTTTTAATCATTTCTATAACACTTCCTTTTTATTTTTGCGGAACGACAGATTAGTCGTTCCTAAGGTATTTTACTGAATGGTACAGGGACCGTTTCTTACTTAACGATTTTACATTCAGGTTCGATTAAATCTCTCATATCTCCCATTATTGCTCTTGGAACTGGTAAATCAATCATTGTTTTTAAGCCTGGTTTAGCATTAATTACTTGTGGAATCATATTTACGCACATTGCTATTGTTCCAATTCCTCCAGGTACTTCAGGAGAGTTAATCATGTTGATATTTGGATTACCTTTGATTATTACATAGTCACCTGTTTGAACTCCAACTTGTTCAGGTTCAATTTGTTGAGGGTGATCCATTTCTATTTTTAATTCTCCGTTAACATAACCATTACCTTTCATTGCAACACCTGCAATATTGCCTGCAGCTGCAAAGCCGTATGGAGATTTTCTATCTACATCAGTTATAATTGGTTCCATAGAAGTTGTAATATTATCAACTTTCCAACCTATAGCATCTGCTATCATGCTTATTGATTCATGGAATCCAACATGTCCTGCCATTGTTCCTTCTTCAACTCTTCTGTTAAATTCATCAACTGTAAAGCCAATGCCTTGTTCTTCCATAACTGTTGGTCCAAAAGGTGATAAACTGTTAATTCTTCTTGATATAATGTGGTCAACAGATTCACAACAACCTGACATAATAACTACTAAGAAGTCCATAATTAATCCAGGATTAATTCCTGTACCAAGTATTGATACTCCGTTAGCTTTAGCAATTTCATCTAATTTTTTTGCCAATTCCGGTTCTTGCGCTTGTGGATAAGCCATTTCTTCCGCACTTGTTACAACATTTATACCTTTTTCCATTACAAATTTATATTTATCAAATGCTTTAGCTGTAAATGAGTCAGTTACGCACAAACAAACATCAGCACTTTTTTCTTTTATCACTTCTTCAGGTGTTCCGACTATAACTTCCGCTCTGTCTCCTCTTTCAACACCTATAATTTCATACATGCTTTTACCAAGTTTGTTGCCGATATCTATTGCTCCGACTATATCTACACCTTTTTTGTTTAATAGCATTTTAGCCATTCCGGAACCCATTGCTCCAAGTCCCCAAATAATTACTTTTACATTTTGCATTTTTAAGCCTCCTATAATTTTATAATTTATGAGTTTATTAATGATGATAACATTTTCGCGATAGTACTCATCAATATAATTAGCAATAACTGTGCCATTATTCAACAAATGTATGATGTAGAAAAATATTACTATTTCATAACATTAGAATTTCAATAGGTTTGTCCACTAAAAAAAATTATAATAATTATTTATACATTTGTAGAATATTAATAAGCAATACAAAAAAATATAAAAAAGCAAATATTTTTGCGCAAACTGCAAAAATATTTGCTTTTTTACTTAATATTATATTTTTTCATTTTATGTTGTAATGTTTGTCGTTTAATTTTCAACTCTTCAGCTGATTTTGTTATATTGTAATTATTATTATTAAGAGCTTTTATAATAATCCTTTTCTCTAAATTGCCTAAATATTCATCTAAACCCTTATCCCCTATATCTTTTTCTTTAGCTTCAAAGTTATTATCAGAATCAAAAATTGTAAAATGGCTTTTATTGAGAATTTTATCGCTATCTTCTGCCATACTTATGGCAGACATAATTATATTTTCTAACTCTCTAACATTTCCCGGATATTCATATTTCAGCAAGTAATCTTGGGCTTCTTTTGAAATAGTAAGAATTTCTTTATTGAATCTTTCATTGTATTTATTAATAAACTTGTTGGCAAGTAAAAGTATATCTTCTTGTCTAACTCTAAGCGGAGGTACATTTAACTGTATTACATTTATTCTATAATACAAATCTTTACGGATTTTTCCATTTTGCAATATTTCTTCAGGCGATTCATTGCTTGTAGAAATAATTCTCACATCTATAGGAATATCATAAGTCCCACCAACTCTACGAATATAATTCTCTTGAAGAACTCTCAATAGCTTTGCTTGAAGCTCATAAGGCATGGAGTTAATTTCATCAAGTAAAAGTGTTCCTCCGTTTGCTTGTTCAAACAAACCTGCTCTATCAACCGCCCCTGTAAAGCCACCCTTTGAAGTACCGAACAATAGTCCTTCAAGCAAGGATTCAGGCAATGCTGCACAGTTTTGAGCTATAAAGGGTTTATCTCTCCTCGAGCTTTCAAAGTGGATACTTTGAGCTAAAAGCTCTTTTCCTGTACCCGTTTCTCCAACAATAAACACAGAAGCTGAGTTTTGGGATGCCTTTTTAGCACGAGCTATAACCTCCATAAAACTATCACTTTGTCCAATAATGTTATTAAAACTATACTTTCTAATTTTCTTGGTTTTTGCTTTTTCCGGTTTACCGATTTCATTTTGTAGCTTTAATATTTTATGTGATAATTCAGTCATCTTGGTTATGTTTTTTGCAACCTCAACAACTGCTATAACTTCATCATTTATAACCACAGGAAATGTGGTATTAATAGTTGTTATTTCTTTTCCGTCTTTATTTAAATAAGTTTGCTTTAAATCAGATGTAATAATACGAGATTTTAGAGCCTTTAACAATGTACTGTTTTCTATGCTCAAATTCTTAAAAACTTCACTAAAGGGTTTTTTCATGACCTCTTTTGTTTCCATTTTTTCAAGCTTAGACATAGCATCATTATATATTATCGTATTGCCATTTTTATCTAAAACATGTACTCCTTCATCTATATGGCGCAAAATATTTTGCAGTATAGATAGATATTCTTTAGATTTCATAAAGCCCCCAAAAAGAAATTCAATTTGTTAACACTTTTCTACATCTATTATATACACAATCCCTAATAAAATAAACACTATTTTATTTCTCCTGCTTTAGTTAAAGCCATTTTTGTAATTAAAGGACCAACTAACTCATAAATAATTGTACCACTTAATATGATTGTTTGAATTATATACCCATACTCAGGAACAACAGTTGTAGCTATACCCGCTAAACCTATTGCAACCCCTGCCTGTGGAATTAATGTAAATCCTAAATACTTTGTAACTACAGGATCTGCCTTTGAAATTTTTGCTCCAATTGAAGCTCCGGCAACCTTTCCAACTACTCTGAACAATACATATGTTAAACCAATTAAGCCTACTGAAGGTAATATACTAATATCCAATTCTGCACCTGACAATACGAAAAATAAAAGAAAAATTGGGTGAGTAATATTGTCCACATTTTTGAAAACTTCATCACTGTATTTTGATATATTAGTAAATACAGCACCCATTGCCATGCATACTAATAAAGCAGATAACCCCACCATATTGGATATCCCAACACATAAGAATATCATAGCTACTGCTAAAGTTAATCTGTTTCCATTTCCTGTATACCATGCTGTCATAAATTTTAAGATAATTCCTACTAAAGCACCAAATACTATAGAACCAACTATTTCAATTATAGGTTCCATTAAAGTTGCAAATATGGAAACTTCTCCTGCACTACCTATTGATTTTGCTAATGCTACTGATAAACCAAAGCACATTAAGGCAATGGCATCATCTATAGCAACGACCGGCAACAAAGTGTTTGTAACAGGTCCTTTTGCATTATACTGTCTTACAACCATCAATGTAGCTGCTGGTGCTGTTGCTGCAGCTATGGCGCCTAAAACTAATGAAAAGGGAATATCATTTCCGGTTAATATCAATACTAAATCTACAACTAAAACAGCTCCTACCGCTTCTGCAAAAGCAATAACAACAGGAGCTTTTCCTACAATTTTCAAATAAGATAATTTAAATTCCGCTCCTATGGAAAAGGCTATAATGCCTAAAGCTATATCCGGTACTATAGAAAATTTTTCCAATGCCTCTAAAGTCAAAATATTAAGGCAGTAAGGTCCGGCAATCAAACCGATTATAATATATCCGGTTACATTTGGAAATTTAACTTTTTCCATTACCTTACTGGACAAAATACCTAAAATTAATGCTAATGCTAAATAAGTGTAAATGTTTAACAATCTATTCACCAAATCCTTCCGCATTCTTGATAGGAATAGTAAACATTATACCTGTATTAGGTTCACTTAAGTCTCCAACAACTTCCTTTATCTTCTCTTTAACTTCTGTCACTTGTTCCTCTTTTAATGCAAACAATAAAATTTTACTTTTAAGCTTTTCATCATCAGATATTATATATCTTAACATGCCAAACATAGGCAAATCATTCATGTTTACCAAGCTCTTAGCCATACCTGCACCGTCTATTATAGTACCGCCTCTTACTCCTGATTCAGCAAGTTTATGCATTATTTCATCAACAAGCTCAATCCTTTTTAAAATAACCATTAAAAGCTCCATAAAATCACCTTACCTTTCTTAATATAATCAACATATACAATAATAAATCTATATTAAGAGTTTGTCAATTTTATAAATAGGTTTTTTGTTACTTCCTGCTTCTCTTCTTATAATCATCTTCAATTTCTTCTTTCCAATCAGCAGTAACTTTCTTGCCCTGTCTAAAACAGCTTACTGCTTCACTTATAACTTTATAATTTAACTGTGTTCCTTGACTGTCACTACAGAAATTTGTTGCTCTGTCTTCTGTTATGCCAAAGCTTTCAGCTGTCTTAACTGCATCTATATTGGCACCTAAGAACATAAACTCCCAAGCATATTTTGATTTCTGATGCTCGATCATTTCTTTTATTTTTCTGTAAGAATATTCTGTGCTTGCGTTCTCCATACCATCAGTAATAATTACAAACACAACTTTATCAGGGCATTGCTCCTCTAATAAGTTAAACAAAGCTTGCCTCACATTGTTAATAGTGATACCTATTGCATCAAGAAGTGCTGTTGAGCCACGTACATAATATTCTTTTCTTGTAATGGTATTTAAACTTTTTATGTCCTGTCTATCGTGTAGCAATTCATACTTGTTATCAAACAATACTGTTGTTACAAATGCATCACCTTTTTCTTCTTTCTGTTTTTCAATCATTGAGTTAAAGCCACCTATTGTATCATCTTCCAATCC
>JAEZGU010000047.1 GCA_023416855.1 Bacillota bacterium | reverse complement strand
GGATTCAGCACAGGAGATAATGATGAAAATGTAAAAAGAAATATTGAAATAATGGCTGAAAGGCTTGGGATAAATGTATACGACATTGTAGAAACCAACCAGACCCATACCAATAATATCAAGTATGTCACAGAAGAGCATAAGGGTAGAGTATTTGGTGAAACAGCATTTAAGGATATTGACGGAATTTATACGGATAAAAGAAATTTAGCATTAATGTCCTTCCATGCTGACTGCACTCCTGTATTCTTCTACGATCCTGTGAAGAAGGTTATTGCCCTGGCTCATGCAGGTTGGAGAGGAACTCTTTTAAATATTGCAGGTATAATGGTAAAAGCTTTGGTCAAGGATTTTAATTCAGATCCAAAGGATATTATAACAGCAATAGGACCATCTTTAGGCTCATGTTGCTTTGAGGTAGATAAGGATGTGGCTGATATGTTCCTTGATGAAAATGAAGAGTTCAATAAATTTATGGAGATTAAAGGGATGAAATATCATTTTAATCTATGGGAAATAAATAAGTATTTGCTTATGAAGGAAGGTATAAATGAAAAAAACATTGAAATGTCAGGCATTTGTACTAAATGCAACAATGATTTGTTCTTTTCTCACAGAGGGCAGGGAGGAAAAAGAGGTCTACTTCCCGGAATTTTAATGATGAAGTAACTAAAATGATGAATTTCTAGGGACATTCTCCAATTTCTTGATAAGAGATTTTGGCGAATGTCCCTAATTTTTATTCAAATATTTTTATCATAACTAAAGTACATGCCTAATATAATACTATATAAAGACGTGAGGAGGGTTTAAAAATTGGCTATTAACAAGATTATATCTCTAATATTAATTATGTGTTTGGCACTAAGTATAACAGGATGCAGTACTTTAGATATGATGGTTGGTCTAAAGGAAAATAATAATCCGGACATAGCAGAGCTAGAGGAACTGTCAGAATATGAAATTGTGGAAGACGTTGTTGGTGAAGAGGTTGCAGAAGAGCCAGTTATTGAAACAGTAACAGTTAATGCGGAAGAACCTAGGATGACCGATATATTGGCTTATTATGAGGATGAGTATGGCTTTGTTGTTCCTGTAAACACCCAGATTCCATGGGAGGAAGGAATTGCAAAAGCTACACTTCGAAGCATGGTAGTTGGAAACGAAGCTGAAAAAAGAATCGCTCAGTCTGGGCTTCATGGTGTATTGCCTGAAGGAACTGAAATTAGAGGAATGGCAATAAAAGATGGTCTTTGCAGGGTTGATTTTAGCAAAAATATTTTAAATACATCCTCCTATGAGCAAGAAGAAAATATGATTTCAGCACTTACATATACATTAACTGAATTTCCTACGATCGACAATGTAGAATTACTAGTTGAAGGCCAGGCATTAGGTGCATTGTCAAAAGGTTATGAAATTGGTACTGCCTTTGAAAGGAAGAATATAAATTTATATGGTTCAGCTGATGGAGTTAACTATACTGTTTTTTATAAAGCTCCTGATACAGAGGTTGAAGGTCATTATGTTCCTTTAACTTTTTCAGCAAACAAAGTTAACAATCCTGCCGTTGCAGTTGTAGAAAGGTTATTTAGCGGAGCTCCTGCTGATACAAAGCTAAGTAATAATATTCCTGTTGGTGTTAATTTGAGAAAAGTTGATGTTAAAGGCGACAAGGCTATTGTAAATTTGGGAGTAGAAGCTGTAAATTTAACAGAACAAGAATTTAGCGACATGAATTCTATAGTTGTTCTTTGTTTAGAACAATTTGATATTGCAGATGTCGAGTACAATATTGAAGGATTATCATTTGAGGAAGCAGGTTTAAATTTTGAAGATGATGCTGTAACACCTGTATTTAATGAATACTAAAGAAAATTATAAAAATCCGGGAATAAATTTTCCCGGATTTTTTATGCTTATTTCTTATAATTGTCCTTAGCTTTAACTGCAAATTCAGGAGTTTGAATTACTTCATATGGAGCGCCTTCTTCAATTTCACCAGCGGTCTTCATAATATCAATTAACCTGTTGTAACCTTCCTCACCTAATACTAAATCGGGGTTCCAAGTATCTAAGTCATTATATGTCTGAACAATCTTAGCGATAAAATCTACATCAGAGTCTGCAAATTGCGGAAGTACAACCTCTGCAACCTCTTTTGCTGTATGTTCGTCAACCCATACCATTCCTTTATACAGTGCATTAGAAAAGCCTTGAATTACATCAGGATTTTTCTCAATATAGCTACCTAATGAGCTGTAGCATGTATATGGAATGTAGCCAGCAAGGGCACCAACAGATTCAAGAACATATCCGTTTCCTTGTTTTTCAAATGTTGAAGCCAGAGGCTCAAATAGGGTTGTATAATCTGCTTCACCTGACTGGAAGGCACCTGCCATCATGTCAAACTGTACGTCTGTTCTTACATCAACATCTACGCCTGGTGTCAATCCGTTTTGTTTAATAACATATTCCAATGCCATAAGTGGAACTCCACCCTTACGTCCTCCAAGTATTGTTTTTCCTTTTAATTCATCGATAGTAAAGTTATCATCCTTTTCTCTTCCTACAATGAAGGAACCGTCCCTTTGAGTGAGTTGTGCAAAATTAACTGCATGGTCTTCTCTTCCCTGAAGATATACATACACGCTGGCTTCAGGTCCCATAAATGCTATGTCAGCTTCACCGCTCACCATAGCAGCCATACATTTATC
>JAEZGU010000015.1 GCA_023416855.1 Bacillota bacterium | reverse complement strand
ATAATAAATGGAGCAATACTTGGAGGACTTGGGCTGGGCCTTGGTGCTGTTATGATTAACCTTGCGCTCTCAAGCAACATATCAGAAATTAAAAATTTAGAAGTTCCTATGATTTACATAGCAGGTAAAATGTCAGGCCAAGTTCAGGCAATCTATGCAGTGGTATTAATAGCAGAAATTTATACAACTGCAGTTGGTTCTCTTTACGGATTTGTTTCGCGATTTTCTAATATAAAAAAAGATAAGATTAAAAGCAAACTGATTATTGCTGTTACTTCCATTGCTGCATTGTTGGCAAGCCAATTTGGTTTCTCTAATTTGGTAAAGTATTTGTATCCCTTTGTGGGTTACTTAGGAGTTGTACTTTTGTTATCTTTAATTTATTCAAAACTAAAAAATAAAATCCTCATTGAACGGTGAGGACTTCACTCTAAATCAAGCATATTTTTGTTTTTGTTTAACATTTCTATAAACACATCGACAATTTCCGGGTCAAACTGAGTACCACTGCAACTCTTTAGCTCATTTACGGCATCATCATATGTTCTTCTTTGGCTGTAAGGCCTGTTGGATGTCATGGCATCAAAGCTATCAACAATACTGAGTATTCTAACAAGATAAGGAATTTCATCCTTTTTAAGCCCCTCTGGATATCCAGTGCCATCATATTTTTCATGATGATAAAGTATGATTGGACATACACCCTTTAAAGATGTTACAGGTTTTATGATTGCAACGCCATTAGCAGGATGACCTTTTAGTATGTTCCATTCCTCATCTGTTAATTTAGTTCTTTTAATTAAGATGTCTTTAGAAATTTGAATTTTACCAATATCATGCAAATAAGCGCCATATCGAAGCATCTTTACTTCGTTATCATTTAATCCCAAATGCTTTGCCATTAATTCACAGTAAATAACAACTCTGTCTGTATGAGCATATGTATAGCGGTCTTTAGCATTTATAACACTTATAAGAGTCTTTATTGAACTTATTAGATCAATATGTTGATCATCAATATCTGATTTTAATTCTTCCAATACTGAATAATAACTTTCAACTCTGTTTTTATTGAAAAACTTTGCTCTATATAAAGCATCGTCTGCAGTATTAATTAGTTCTTTTTTAGTTTTAGCTTTTAACGGATATGAAGAAACCCCTATTGAGATGGTAAGTTTACCACTAGGTTGGTTTTCTTCTCCTTCAAAATAAGTATTTTCTACTGCGTCTCTCAGCCTATTTCCGATTCTAACTGCCTGGTCTTCTGATATGTCAGGTAATATGACAGCAAATTCTTCGCCACCGTAACGAGCGACTATATCTTTTCCTCTTACATTTTTCTTTAAAATGTCTCCAATTCCGTTTAATACAACATCTCCTGCACTATGTCCATATAGATCGTTGTAAAATTTAAAGTGGTCTATATCTATAAATAATAAGCATATAATATTATTATTCTTCGAAGCCTCCTCAATTTGTTCAGATAAAATGTTCTGGAAATACCTGTGATTGTATACACCAGTTAACTCATCCATGTTAGCAAGCTCCATTGCCTTTTCTCTGTATTCATTTTCTAAGTTTACATAATAGCCCAATGACCACGCAACTATAATAAATACTCCTGACATTACCAAATCAGCTTCAAAATAATTGTTTACGCCAACAGATTTTACTCCAATAAGATCCATTGATAATATTATTAAAGAATTTAAAATGGATGTTGATATGCCTATCTTAATTCCATATTGAATAGTATTTGCAATTATAATAAATAAATATAAGAATTTATATTGGCTTTCATGAAATCCTGAAATAAAAATTAGTACAGTGTACAAAGTAATTAGAACACAGTTTTCAATAATTCCTTTTATGCTTATTTCATATAAATCTTGGTTTTTTTTCACAGAATAAAGCCAGCCTTGACTTATAAGAACAAATATTGCTATGCAAATAAAATTTATAAAAAATATACCACTCACTTGAGTTGTACTTAAAAGCAACTTGCTAAATAAGTTTTCTGGATATTGATTAAAAACTACCATCCCGCATAACAATAATGATATTAGCTTTAAGACAGAAAGCATATCATATAATCTTTGTTTCCTATTTATATCATAATTCCTCATTTTAATTCACCTACTATTCAGAACACATCTAAAAAGAGGTCATGAAGACCTCTTTTTATTCTTCTCTTAATAACTTTGGTTCTTCTGGCTGGTACATTCCAAACCAGCAAGCTGAAGCAGTTGTAATTGTTGCTAAAAATGTCAACATTCCTGCTGCTAAAGTCATTACTTTTAAAGCTACACTTTTTTTCATTAGTTTGTCCTCCTTATCAATTTTTTTGTATCTTTCAATATTTTGTCTAACTTTTCTATAATATAATGTCCTAGAGATACCAAAGTTAAGGATTGCCATGCAATTCCAATTGAAATACAAATTGCTATCATTTGCATATAATCATTATTTGTTTGCAAATATATTATTAATAATACGATATTCACTATAAATAACAATAAAACACACTTAAGCGACTGCCTTTTTAATCGATTTCTAGTGGCTTCATT
>JAEZGU010000321.1 GCA_023416855.1 Bacillota bacterium | reverse complement strand
CTTCAATATATCTCATAGTCGCACTGGAAATCAGTTTTTCATCAATAATGATAATATGATTTTCTTGGACTGCCTTTATTGCATCATAGCCAGGCCTTGCTTTAATCTCATCGACTGAAACAGCCTTGTTCATCGTTCCCTTTTGAGCAATATATATATCAATATCCTTACCTTTAGCCAATAGCGCTTCCTCACCATACTCTACTACTGATGTTGTTCCATCAAACACCACATCGCTTGCGACATTATCAAGCCCAAGGATTTGGAGTGCTGTTCCTGCAAAAGAATTTGGCGTTGCTGTCTTAAACTTATCACCTATACTTTCAAAGTACACCTTTTTCTTTGTCTCCAATTTGCTACACTGAGCTTTCATGTCATCAATTGATTTGTGAAACTCAGATAATAGATTCTTTGCTTCATCATTTTTGCCTGCCAACATACCTAATCTAGTTATATAATCATCAAACTGCTCAAATTCAGTACAATACAGATTAACGACTGTAATACCCGCATCTTTAATAGCTTTTATATAATCAGGATATGCACTTAAATTCATGGTTCTTATTAGAACCACATCTGGTTTAGCTGCAATCAGCAGCTCAGGATCATCCTTAAAACTATATTGTGTCTTTTTCAAAGCCTCTTTAGGATAAGAGTCACTTGTTCCTACGCCGATAATCTCTTCGTTCAAGCCTAAAGAAAATAGGTTTTCTGTATGTACAGAATAAAGAGACACAATTTTTTTTGCTGGTGAAGATAACACAATTTCTTTTCCACTATCGTCAATAAACTTTATTTCTGTATTTGCTGTAGTAGCTGATACAGTATATGGTACTGTCGTATCAACCTTCGATGTATTCTGGCAACCAACCATAAAAATCATTATAAAAACTAATAATATACTTAATCCTCTTTTCATAACTTCCTCCGTTTAGTCTAATATTAATGTGTTATTAATTACGTCACCCTTAACTTTAAAAACCGTCTCAAGCATTTGACGATTCAATATCTTCTCACTACTATCCTGTGCATAAATCTGTTGCTGGTTGAGCACAACAAGATGATCGCAATATCGTTTTGCCAAAAACAGATCATGCATAATAACAATTACCAGTTTTCCCAAAGCAGCTTCTTTCTTTAAAATATCAAAGAATCTTAATTTGTAAAAAATATCTGCATTAGACACACCCTCATCTACTAAGATAATCTGACCATCCTGAACTAGTGTTTTGGCAAAAAAAGCGCGTTGTACTTCTCCTCCACTAAGTTCTGTTAATGGCGTATTTTGATAGTTACTTAAGTCCATTTCTTGAATTCTATAATCAACAATCCTTTTATTTTCAGAAACAGAGCAATCATCATAGCAATACCTGCCCATACTGACAAACTCACTCACTGTATAGGAAAATCTGACTTGGGTGTTCTGTCGCATATAAGAAAGCATCCTTGCAAAATTTTTATTATTATAGTTATACACATCTTGATCTTTGAGTAAAATTTCTCCTCCTTTAGGCTTAAGATCCTTTGCAATCAAATTGAGTAGCGTCGATTTTCCCGCACCATTAGGCCCAATAATTCCATAAACCTTCCCTCTCTTAAATTCTAATGTAATGCCATTCAAAATTTGTTTTTTACCATATTTAAATTGGACATTATTTAGCTTAAGCATAAGATCACCTTTTCTTTTTAATAAAAATATAGATAAAAAACGGACCACCTACCATGGTCGTCAAAACACCCACCGGTAATTCATGCTGCAAAACTGTTCTCGTCAGAGTATCCGCTGTCAACAAAAAAATAGCTCCCAAAATTGCAGACATAGAAAGTAGCTTGCGGTTATCTGCTCCTACGAGGATTCGGCACAAATGAGGGACTACAAGTCCAACGAAACCAATAATGCCGCATATTGACACTGAAAATGCCGTCAAAGAAACTGCAATGAACATCAACAATCTGTAGATAAAATCATAGGAAATTCCCATTGTTTGGGCTTCACGCCTTCCAAGTGTTATAATATTAAGTTCATTCATATACCTTGAAGTTATTAATAATCCCACAACAGAGACAATACCCAGCACAAGTGCACTTGTAAGTGGCTTTGAAGATAAGCTGCCCATCAACCAAAAAACCATAGAATTGACATCCTCATCTGCCAACGTTTTTAATAGGCTTAAACCTGCTGAAAAAAAACTGCCAACAATAATTCCACCAATGATAATATTTGAGGTTTCAAGTTTTCCTTTTACCTTTGTAAGCCACAATACAATAAGAATAACCAAATAGCTAAATGCAATAGCTAATAACTGAATTGGTAGATTCATATTCAATTTAGTATTCAGCAATATCCCTAAACATGCTCCAAAAGCACCTCCTGATGAAATTCCCAATGTGTAGGAATCTGCAAGCGGATTCTGAAGTAGCCCCTGTAAAATAAGGCCACTAATAGCAAGAGAGCTACCGGCAAAGATTGCAACCAAAACCCTTGGTAATCTAATCTGATAGAAGATTGTATCAGCAAGCTGAGTATCAATTTTAAGCAAATTTACTTTTCCCGAAAATATGGCAATAGAACTGAGTCCAACCAAAATAAGTATCAACATCATGTTAATTTTTTTATTTTTTTTCATATTCTCCTCATGAAAACCTAGTTTGTGCCGTTCCAAAGTACAGTTACAACCATACATATGAAATGTTGTCTTAGCTACACAAAAAAACTCCTGCTTTTCAGCAGGAGTTTAAAAATCATCTATAAGGCACTTGGTTTTAATATAAAAAAATAAAGCCCAAACACCAGACAACAACCTTTAAGCAAACCTCCCTCCGAAGTATCTTAATTCCAGCAATTGGCAGGTCTCCTGACTCAGATCGTTCTACTTCCTTCCCTTCCCGGTTTGACCAGTGGTTATAAAGGTTTCGTTATCCTTACAGTAGCGGGGGCTGTAGTGGCTTCTCACCACTTTCCCTATTATCTCAATAATTGAGCACCAATAGCTTATTCAATTGACTACATATTGTATTATACTCTAATTTTCTTTTAAATCAACCTAAATGTAAACATTATCTTTGTACTATCAAAAATTCCTATTAAAATTCAATGCCCTCTCTTGCCTGGATTCCTGAGGACATTGGATGTTTAACAGCATTTATTTCTGAAACATAATCTGCTAGTTCAATCAGTTCGTCAGGTGCATTTCTCCCCGTCAGCACTACTTCAAGATGAGAAGGCTTATTTTTAATGAAATCACTTACCTGCTTTACATCTATCAGTCCAGTAGTTATTGCAGCCATAATTTCATCTAAAATAATCATGTTCACGCTTTCGGAATGCTTTATTGTATAATGAAACAAATGAAAGGTACTTTCTCGCAATTCTTCTGTCTCTTCGAGAGTCAATTGCCACGAAAATTTATCAATTTGTTTATTCTTATACAATTCAAAATTAGGCTTTAGTTTCACTAACGAGGTTTGCTCTCCACTTGGTCTACCTTTTAAGAACTGAACCATCAAAACCTTCATTCCATTCCCTACAGCCCTTATACCAAGACCTATAGCGGAAGTCGTTTTTCCCTTCCCATTGCCAGTATATATATGAACTAATCCATTCATAGCTTCATCTTCTCCCTTAGTTTTTAACCGCATCTATTCTTCAAACTCGTAATGGTTTACCCCATTCCTCTGGTTTTTAGGCCTTAGGCAGGATTCACCCATATTTTTTCTATATCCAGTTTACATGTCACATTTAAAATTGTAGCTTTTATTTCCTCTTTACCGTGTACTCTCGGTGAATGAAAATCATAATCGCCTGGCCCAACTTCTGTTCTGGAATTATTTGCCATCAAACTATTGCATCCGGCCTAATAAAAATGGTGATGGCTAGTAATTCACTCCAACAATGTCAATATTACATCTGTTTAAAGGAATCAATATTTTCTTTGCAGGACTCTCTGCTATAGCTTTTGCCTTAATGGAGTCAATTCGCCAAGCATTGAGTTTGTAGCAAATATTCCAATACAAGATAATGCTGCACCTATACCAAGCATTAGTATTTTTACCTTTGATACTTCCTATTTTACTTTTTTTACAGCAATTGTCCAAACAGGATCAATTGCAGCACCCATAAAAGCACATGTTGATGGGCTCAAATAATTATCTGGAGTATGCATTGCAAAAGCACCCTTTCAATAAATAAAGTAATTATAAAGAAATAAAACCCAAAAAGAGCTAGTTTTCAGCTTCTTTTTTGGGTTCATCCTAATGCTAATAATAAACTTTTAACCACATAATCACTTATCGTACAAAGCCTACATAGCTTTATTTTCTTGGAATAATATATTATACCTTTTCATTGCCAGTGAAGAGAATATTGCAGTATATGCAGAAGGCCATGAGAACCCATTTTTCGCTTTCTTTTCATAATCTACTATCAATTTTTAATTCTGCCATTGAATACAAGAATTCCATCAAAACTTCAAACTACAGTGGTGGATGTTTTTAATTACGATTATATCATTAATTGTTTCACTAATAGCACTTATTTCTACTAATGATGCTTTAGCAAAGATAATTATTAATTTCATAAAATAAAAGTTCTATCAATTAGACAATATCATATACTATTGACCTGCAATATAGCTAGTTTATCCGTATTAGCGTTGTCGTATAGTTTTCTAACAAATCTTCTAACACTTTTAAAATCTTCAAACACTTTTGTCACAAGTATTTGAAAACAAAAGAATAAATAAAAGCCTCGAACAAGGCTTAAATGAAGAGTTTAACAGAAGAACCATAAATTTTCCTTTTCTAAAAGGAACCATATCTTTTCCAAACGGAAAATTTATGGTTCTTGCAACAGTAATAAGTGTTCGTGTAATACCCGTTTGGTGGAGCATAGGGGATTCGAAC
>JAEZGU010000184.1 GCA_023416855.1 Bacillota bacterium | reverse complement strand
AAGAATTAATTCAGTTTAAAAAGCACATAGAGCATCAAAACAGTCTTGGCATCCCTTCTAAAATGCTTACATTACAGGAAGCTAAGGAAATTGTACCTTATTTAAACACTGATGTTTTAAAAGGTGCTGCTTTTTGTGGAAAGGATGGCTTTTTGAATCCATTTAAAACGACAGATGCATTTTATAGAGCAGCTCAAAGATTAGGTGTAGAATTTTATACATTTACTGAAGCTACAGGTATTAAGGTTGAAAAGAATAAGGTTGTAGGCGTTGATACAAATAAAGGTTATATTTCAACCAACATAGTTGTGAATGCTACAAACGGGTATTCAAAACAATTGTGTGATATGGTTGGAGTTGATATTCCGGTTTATTCAGAGAGACATCAAATATTAGTTACAGAGCCAGTTGAATCAATGCAAGGTCCGATGGTCATGTCATTTGGTCTTAATTTCTATATTCAACAATCACCGGAAGGCTCATTTATAATGGGTAGAGGTGATGCAAACGAACCAAGAGATTTAAGAATTACTTCAAGTTGGCATTTTGTTGAAGAAATGGCTAAGACTATTGAAACGGTTCTTCCTCCGATTATGCAGTTAAGAATGGTAAGACAATGGGCAGGATTATACAATATGACTCCTGACAAACAGCCTATTTATGACAAAGCTGAAAATGTTGAAGGATTTTATCTTGCTGTTGGCTACAGTGGTCATGGCTTTATGTTTGGACCTATAACAGGTGTTGTTATGTCTGAAATGATATTAGGAGAAAAACCTACTGTTGATGTAAGTATGTTGAATTTAAATAGATTTAAAACTGGTAATTTAATATTAGAACCATCTGTGGTATAATTAATGTCCTAACCCTATTTTTCAGAGTTTTTTTCTGAAAAATAGCGGTAGGTCATACGCAACGAATTCCCAATGCATGCGACCAACGGGAGCCAATGCATTGGTGAATGAGACTGCGAAACTATTTATTAAAAAAGTGGAGGTTTAAATTGAGAAAAAAATATTTTGATAAGTTGGTTAAAATTTTACAAGACAAAAATATTGACGCAATACTTATAGCTCCATCAGAAGAAATGGAATTCATAATGGATCATAATACGCATTTATGTGAAAGATTCCAAGCATTAATAATAAAAAAAGACGGTACATATTTTTACATCTGCAATTTATTGACTGCTGATGAAGTACAAGCAGTTTTAGGGCCTGATATTAAGGTTTACGGTTGGTTTGACGGAGATGTATTTACTGATACAGTTAAGAAAGCCTTTGAAGAAAATGATTTGATTGGAAAAACAATTGCAGTAAACTCTACTGAAAGAGCGTTCATAATACTTGAGATAATCAATGCAGTTAATGTCAAATTTGTTAACGGAAAGCCGCTATTAGAAGAAATGCGCATGATAAAGGATGAAAATGAATTAAATAATTTAAGAATGGCAGCTAAAATAACTGATGAATCCTATGAAGAATTATTAAAATTCATAAAACCCGGCATGAAGGAAGCGGATATAGCAAGAAAGATGAATGAAATTTTTAAAGAGAAGGGTGCAGATGAAGGATTTACCATGGTTTGCTCCGGACCTAATTCATCTTATCCTCACTACAACTCAGATCAAAGAGTTATACAAGAAAAAGATATAATAATTTTAGACTGGGGATGCAAGTACAATGGTATGTGCTCCGATATGTCCAGAACTGTTTTTGTAGGTGATATATCTGAAGAAGAAAGAAAAGTATATGAAATAGTTCTTAAGTCACAAGAAGCCGGAGAAAAAGCAGCTGTTGAAGGTGCTTATATACCGGAGGTTGATAAAGCAGCAAGAGATATAATAAAACAAGCCGGCTATGAAAAGTACTTTTTCACTAGACTTGGTCATGGTATAGGATATTCAGTTCATGAAGCTCCAGACATAAAGAAAAGCAATGAAAGATATCTTGAAGAAGGTATGGTATTCAGTGTTGAACCGGGTATTTACATTGCAGGCAAGTTTGGTATGAGGATTGAGAATATAGTTGCTGTCACTAAGAATGGCAATGAGGTATTAAATAAAGCATCTAAGGAAATAAAGATAATAAAATAGGCCTTGTAGGATGAACTTTTTCAACAGCCTTTTAGAATGATTGAATTACAAATAGGATTTGTGTAAATCACAAATCCTTTTTTGCATATGTTCACTTTGTTAAATATTAATTAATAAAGCTTGTAAAAATTTCATATATTATTTATAATAAATTTATATAATAATGCAGAAGGAGAAATCGATGGACTTTAAAAACACTGCAATAAGCTTACATAAGAATAGTGTTGTTGTAGATACTCATTTGGATTTGGCCGGAGAAATATATAACAGATATTTAGCCGGAGAAAAAGAAATAATTAAGAATAGATATCTTGAAAGTTTCAAAGAGGGTGGATTCAACATTATAGTATCATCTTTATTCATAGATGATATATTTTTGCCTGAAATGGGATTAAGAGTTGCATTAGGACAGATAAGGGCTCTTATTGAAGATATAGAAACATGCAATGGAGAGGTTGTTTTAGTTAAAACAAAGGATCAGTTAGACAATGTTATTAAAGAAAATAAAATTGGAATTATATTATCATTTGAAGGTTTAGACCCAATTGGCAATGACATTGGACTTTTAAGAATTTTTTATGAATTGGGAGTAAGGGCTGCAGGTTTAGTATGGTCAAGAAGAAACTATGTTGCAGATGGATGTAGCTTTAATCCGGTAGAAGAAGGTCAAAAAGGCGGTCTAACAAAGTTTGGTATTAATGTTATAAAAAAATTAGAAGAATATAATATGCTTATAGATGTTAGCCATTTAAATGATGAAGGATTTTGGGATATAATTAAATTTACAAAAAAACCTTTTATTGCTTCTCACTCTAATGTAAGAAGCATACATGGTAAAATGCGCAATTTAACAGATGAGCAAATAAAAGCTATTGCAGATAGAAATGGTGTAATCGGAATAAATGCATATAGAAATATTGCGGGTGTTGAAGAAGGCGATGATCCAATTAAAAAATTAGCAGACCATATTGAGTATATGGTTAAATTAGTAGGTGCTTCTCATGTAGGTTATGGATTTGATTTATGCAACGGCTTTTATGAAAGTGAAATGAAATTTAAGTTTGAACCACACAACAGCGACAGCTTGAACTCTCATTCTGAAGCTGTGCTATTAACTGAAGAAATTTTAAAAAGAGGTATATCTGAAAATGATGCGAAATTAATAATAGGCGGTAATTTTTTGAGAATTTTCAGAGATATACTTCAATAATTTATGGAATGGAAGTGAAGTAATGAAATATTTTGTTAAGGAATGGATTGTTCCTGTTGTTATTGCTTTGGTTATTGTATTGTTTTTGAATAAATTCATATTCATTTTGGTAACAGTTCCAACCGGTTCAATGGAAACTGCAATAATGCCGGGGGATAGATTATATGTAAATGAATTATTTGATATACAGGATGCCAAAAGGGGAGATATATTAGTTTTTAAATCAGATGAATTAGATGAGAAACGATTGGTAAAAAGATTAATTGGTTTACCCGGTGAAACTGTTGAAGTAAAAAATGACGGTAGTGTTTATATAAATGGGGAAAAATTAGATGAACCTTATGCAGTTAAAGCAGAGGGAATCGTGAAAACTTTTAAAGTTCCTGAAAATCATTATTTATTCTTCGGGGATAACAGACCTCTATCTTATGATGCTCGTTATTGGAAAAATCCATATATCGATGAAAGCAAAATTATTGGAAATGTAATCTTTAGATTTTTCCCTCTTAACAGAATAGGGAAAGTAGAATAACAATTGGAGGATTAAAATGGAAAGGGTATTAAAGGGCTTAAAACCGGAAAAAGTGTTTTATTATTTTGAAGAAATTTCTAAAATTCCAAGATGTTCAGGCTATGAAAAAGAAATTTCAGATTATTTGTACAACTTATGTTTATCAAAAGGATGGGAAGTTATTCAAGATGATTATTTAAATATAATTATCAAAAAACCTGCAACAAAAGGCTATGAAGCAGCGCCGGTAGTTATGCTTCAGGGCCATATGGATATGGTTTGTGAAAAAAATGAAGGTATAGATCACGATTTTAGCAAGGATCCAATAAAGCTAAGAGTTAAGGACGGGTGCATATATGCAACTGAAACTACTTTAGGAGCTGATAATGGTATAGCTGTTGCATACATACTATCTATTTTTGATTCTGATGATATATCTCACCCTGCTCTTGAAGCATTAATTACTACTGATGAAGAAAAGGGTATGACAGGTGCAGATAAAGTAGATGGTGGAATTTTTAAAGCTAAATATCTTTTGAATTTAGATAGCGAAGAAGAGGGAGTATTTACATGCGGCTGTGCAGGCGGATGTGGAATTGAATTTAAAATTCCTGTTAAATTTCAAGATGCTAAAAAAGAAGTGTACAAGCTTAGTGTAAAAGGATTATCAGGTGGACATTCAGGTACGGATATACATAAAGAGAAAGGTAATGCCAATAAATTATTAGGTAGAATCCTTTATGATTTATATGATTATATAGATTTGGTTAACATTACAGGTGGCTCAAAAGGCAATGCAATACCAAGAGAAGCAAATGCTTTTATATCTGTGAATGATTTAGATAAGGTAAAAAGTAAAGTTTCTTTATGGAATGATATTGTGAAAAATGAGTATACGACTACTGACTCAAATGTTGTTGTTATACTTGAAAATACTAATGCTGAATCAAAAGTATTGGAAAAGGAAGTTTTCAAGAAAACTATAGCAGCAATAAATTTAATTCCTAATGGACCATTGACAAAAAGTACTGTCATTAATTTTGTGATAAGCTCTAACAATTTAGGAGTTATTACTCAAGATGAAAAATATATAACCCTTCAAAATCAAGCAAGAAGCTCTGTTAAAACTTTGATGACAAACAATATAGCTTTCATAATGAAGCAAATAGGAGAAGCCCTAGGAATAGAATGTGAGGTTTCAGGATACTACCCTGGCTGGGAATTTAAAGAAAAATCTGAAATCCGAGAAATTTGTGTAAAAACTTTTAGAGATATGTATGGAGAAGAACCAAAGGTTGGTGCAATACATGCAGGTCTTGAATGCGGATTATTAATGGAAAAAGTTAATGGATTAGATGCCATATCCTTAGGCCCTGACGCATTTGATGCACACTCTCCAAATGAGCATGTGGATATTAAATCAGTAGAAAATGTTTATAATTTGTTGATTAATATTCTAAAAGAAATCAAATAATCTGATACAAAAACTGTTCGTGAATTATTTACAAAATTAGTTTATTGAATGCAGAAAAATGTTTGCATTTTTGTAAAAAATGAGGAAATATGTATATAGATACATTACTATATTTGAGTAAACGCATTCTAAAATATGGTAATCTAAGGATTGAATGCGTTTACAACGTTTGAAAAAACGATTTCTGATACATTAATATTCACTGTTAGCATATTAATAAAAAATATTGAATTATGAATTTTAATATGCTATAATGTTTTACACAATATGTTTTAGAGAGGAGAAATTATAGTGGTAAAATATATAGTAAAAAGAATCATTTCAGCTATAATTACTATATGGTTTATTATGACATTGACTTTCATATTAATGAAATCAATACCAGGAGATCCATTTACTTCACCACGTGCTATGCAACCTGAAGTTAAAGCTGCAGTTTATGCTAAATATGGATTAGATAAATCAGAATTCGAGCAATACTTAATTTACTTGAAAAATTATTCGCAAGGTGATTTTGGAGTTTCCTATAAAAAAATTGGGCTCACCACTGAACAAATAATTGAGAGCGGATTCCCATATTCTTTGGAAATAGGTTCATGGGCATCTATATTTATAATAGTTGTCGGTATTTCATTCGGTATTATGGCTGCCCTACGGCAGAATGGTATATCTGACAGAGTATTAATGATTGTAGCTACGTTGGGTGCTACAGTGCCGGCATTTGTGTTTGCAACACTATACCTATTTGTTTTCAGCAGAAGTCTTGGACTTGCTCCTTCGTTTGGAGTTGGAACATGGAAACATCTTGTAGGACCGGTTTTATGTATAGCGATGTTTTCTTTCTCATATGTAGTTAGATTGACAAGAACTTCATTGCTTGATGTAATACAACAGGATTATATAAGAACAGCAAGGGCTAAAGGTCTTTCTGAATTTGTGGTTATTGGAAAACATGCTTTAAGAAATTCACTTATTCCTGTCGTAACTTATCTTGGACCAATGATTGCTGGATTGATTACAGGTTCATTTGTAATTGAAAAGGTATTCGGTATAGCAGGTATCGGTTCTTTGTTTACAACAAGCATTATTAATAGAGACTACACTCTTATAATGGGAGTTACCGTATTCTTCGGTATGTTTATAGTTTTTGTTACACTTATAGTGGACATTTTGTATGTATTCATTGATCCACGAATTAAATACGATTAGGAGGTTTGAAATGGAAGATAAAATGAAAATATCTCCTGACATGTGGATACAGTTAGATAAAGAAGAAAAAGATGCAGATAAGGTTAGTAGAAAAAGCTTAACATTCTGGCAGGATGCTGCAAGAAGATTGAAACAAAACAAAGTAGCAATGATTTCTATGGTTACAATTATTATCATTGTTTTGGTTTGTGTTTTTGTTCCAATGTTCTATCCTATAACATATGCTGACCAAAACTTAAACTTCTCAAATATACCCATGAGAATGGAGTTATATAAATTAGATAATGATTCATATGTTTATATGAATAAAGAATATAAACTGTTAAATGTGACAGCTGATGGTACGCTTTTAAGCATGCAGCCAATGAAAAAGGATGACATTCAAAACAGAAAATATATATATGATTTTGACGGACAAGAAGTAGTTGTTGATTACAGTCCTTATTTTGAAGCAAGAAAAGAATTTTTAGCATTAGAGAGACAAGCTAAAAAAGATCCTACCATAGATTTAACTGAAGCTCAGTTTAAATTAGATAACGCAAAAAAGGTTGAGTTAACTACTGAGGGTAGAGAGCTTACTCCTGCTATGACGGTAAAAAACAAAACATATATCTGGGGTACAGACAATCTTGGTAGAGATATGTTTATAAGAGTTATTTACGGTGGTAGAATTTCATTAATTATCGGTTTTGTTGCTGCTTTAGTTAACTTTATTATAGGGGTAACATATGGCGGTATTGCCGGATATTTTGGTGGAAAAATTGATAACGTAATGATGCGTATCGTTGATATAATAAGCTCTATACCGGTATTATTATACGTTATATTATTAATGGTTGTTATGGACAGTGGTATGGGACCAATTATTATTGCACTGAGTGTAACCTACTGGTTAAGTATGGCAAGATTGGTTAGAGGTCAAGTTCTTGGTCTTAAAGAACAAGAGTTTGTATTGGCAGCACAGTCACTTGGAGCAACAACCGGTAGAATAATGTTTAGACATTTAATACCTAATATGATGGGACCTATAATGGTATCAATAACAATGCAAATACCAAATGCAATATTTACTGAGGCGTTTTTAAGCTTCGTTGGTTTAGGAGTTGCAGCTCCTGTTGCTTCATGGGGTTCATTATGTAATGATGCATTGATTGGATTTATGACATATCCATATCAGTTATTATTCCCAGCTTCTGCAATTTCTATAACAATTTTAGCATTTAACTTGTTTAGTGACGGTCTAAGAGACGCATTAGATCCAAAACAAAGAAAGTAAAGTGAGGTGTAAAGAATGTCAGAAAAAATATTAGAAGTAAAAGATCTGAGAACATCATTTTTCACTCACTTAGGCGAAGTTAAAGCAATACGAGGCATAAGTTTTGATGTTGAGAAAGGTGAATCTATAGGTATAGTTGGAGAGTCAGGAAGCGGTAAGAGTGTAACTTCACTATCTATAATGAAGCTTTTACTATATCCGGGCAAAATAGTTGGCGGAGAAATATTATTTAACGGACAAGATTTAGTTAATAAATCAAATAAAGACATGATGAGCATAAGGGGTAATGAAATAGCAATGATATTCCAAGACCCTATGACATCTTTAAATCCTGTTTATACAATAGGAAATCAAATTGCAGAAGCAATAATAAAGCATCAAAAATTATCTACAAAAGATGCTTATGATAAAGCATTAGAAATGCTTAAGTTAGTTAATATACCGGATCCTGAAAAGAGAATAAAAAACTATCCTCATGAATTTTCAGGCGGTATGAGACAAAGAGCTATGATAGCAATTGCTTTGTCTTGTGAACCACAGCTTCTAATTGCTGATGAACCTACAACAGCATTAGACGTTACAATACAAGCACAAATACTTGAATTGATTAAGAATTTAAATTCTAAATTAAACACATCAACAATGCTTATAACCCACGACTTGGGAGTTGTTGCAGATGTTTGTTCAAGAGTAGTTGTAATGTATGGCGGTCTTATAATGGAAAAGGGCTCTATAAGAGACATTTACTATTCACCGAGACATCCATATACAATGGGCTTGTTAAAATCAATACCAAAAGTAAGCTCTGATGAAAAGCAAAGGTTAATACCAATTCCAGGTACACCACCTGATTTGTTGCATCCACCAAAGGGATGTCCATTTTACGCAAGATGTGATTATGCTATGCGTATTTGTAATCAGGAACAACCTCCATACTTTAAATCAGAAAACGGACAACATGAATCAATGTGTTGGTTACTTCACCCTGATGCACCGAAGAATGAAAACTATGAACTTCTGAAGGGAGGAGTTAGAATTGGCAAATAAAGAACATTCAGATATATTAATTGAAGTTAAAAATTTAAAGAAATATTTTCTAAAAAACAAGGGACTTATTCAAAGAAAATTTGAAACAACTAAAGCAGTAGATGATGTATCATTTTTTATAAGAAAAGGTGAAACATTAGGTTTAGTTGGAGAATCAGGTTGCGGAAAATCTACTACAGGTAGAACCATAATTCGTCTTTATGAACCTACAGCAGGTGAAATATTATACAATGGTAAAGATATTGCAGCATTAAATAAAGACCAAATGATGCCATACAGAAAGAAAATGCAAATGATTTTCCAGGACCCATATGCTTCTTTAAATGCAAGAATGACTGTATCAGATATAGTTGGTGAGCCTTTAGATATTCATAAAATTGCTCACGGTAAAGAAAGACAGGAAAGAATTTATGAGTTGTTGGATATTGTTGGATTGAACAAAGACCACGCTGCACGTTATCCTCACGAATTTTCAGGAGGACAAAGACAACGTATAGGTATTGCAAGATCATTGGCAGTTGATCCAGAGTTTATTATATGTGATGAACCAATATCCGCACTTGATGTTTCCATTCAAGCTCAAGTTGTTAATATGCTGGAAGATTTACAAGAACAAAGAGGATTAACTTATTTATTCATTGCCCATGATTTATCAATGGTTAAACATATTTCAGACAGAGTAGGAGTTATGTATCTTGGAAGTTTGGTTGAATTAGCATCAAGTAATGAACTATATACTAATCCGGTACATCCATATACACAGGCATTATTGTCTTCAATTCCAATTCCTGACCCTGATATATCTGAAGCATCACAGCGTATAACATTGGAGGGAGATGTTCCAAGCCCTGTAAATCCGCCTTCAGGATGTAAGTTTAGAACAAGATGTAGATATGCAATGGATATATGTAAAGAAGTTGTACCTGAATTTAAAGAAGTAAGTTCAAATCATTACGCAGCATGTCATTTGCTGAATAAATAATGATATTACTCCCTTGAAAAGTATGTTAAAACAGTAACTCTTGACATATTTATCAAAAAGGGTGATAATATAAATGCGGCCTTAGGGCTGCAAATACATAGATATTTGGAGGGATTTTATGTTAAAAAGAGTACTTTCATTGTTAATAGTACTTACAATGGTATTGTCTCTTACAGTTGGTTGTACAAAACCGGCACCAGCTCCGGCTCCAGAAGGACCAAGTGAAGAGACTCCAGGAGAAGAACCTGCACCAGAACAACCTGCAGGAAGTTCAGATTTTTTAGTTTGGAATATGACTGTTGACCCACAAACTTGGGACCCAACTCTAAACAGTGCCGTTGACGGTAGCCACATTATAAACAATATATTTGATGGTCTTACAAGAGAAACTCCTAACGGTATTGAAGCTGCTTCAGCTGAAAGCTGGGAAGTGTCTGAAGACGGTATGACTTATACTTTCAAATTAAGAGAAGGTTTAAAATGGTCAGACGGACAGCCTTTAACAGCTAAAGATTTTGAATACGGCTGGAAAAGAGCATGTGATCCTGCAACAGCTTCTGAATATTCATTCATCGTTACTTCTTACTTAGTAGGCGGAGAAGAATATTTCAACGGAACAGGTTCAAGAGATGAAGTAGGCGTTAAAGCACTTGACGATACTACTTTAGAAGTAAAATTAAAATTCCCTGTACCTTATTTCTTAAGCTTAACTTCATTCCCAACTTATTCACCAATAAGAGAAGATATAGTTTTAGCTAAAGGCGAAGGATGGGAAAAAGACCCTGCAACATGTATTTCAAACGGACCTTTCAAATTAACTGAATACAAAACTGGATCTCACATAACTTTAGAAAAGAACGAACATTACTGGGATGCAGCTAACATTAAATTAGCAGGTATTACAGGTTTAATGATCAATGAAGGAACAACAGCTCTTAACGGCTATGAAAAGGGAGAAATCCAAGTTATGGACGGTATAACTGCTGATAGAATTCCTCAACTTTTAAAAGAAGATCCTAATTTCAAAATTTATCCACAACTTGGAACATACTACATTATCTTTAACACAGATGATGAAGTATTCAACAATCCTTTAGTAAGAAAAGCATTTGCTATTGCTATCGATAGAAGACAATTTGTTGAGCAAGTTACAAAAGGCGGACAAATGCCTGCAACTGGATTCTTAGCTCCATCATTATTTAAATCTGATGGAACATCATTTAGACAATTAGATGCTGATGGTCAACCATTACCAGAATACGGTATTGATCCAAACAAAGCATTAGTTGATGAAGCTAAAGCATTATTAGCTGAAGCTGGATATCCAAATGGTGAAGGATTACCAAAACTTACATTCTTATACAACACTAATGATAACAACAAGAAAATTGCTGAAGCATTACAAGGTATTTGGAAACAAAATCTTGGTATAGATGTTGAAATTAAGAACGAAGACTGGGCAGTATTCCAAGAAACAAGAAGAACAGGTCAATTCAACTTTGCAAGAGGTGGTTGGATAGGAGATTATGGCGATCCAATGACATTACTTGACCTATTTACTTCTAATTCAGGAAACAACGATCCACAATGGAGATATAAATTAGAACCTGTTGTTGCACCTCATGATGATAAACTTAACCCAGATCAAGAAGCTTTTGATAAAGCAATCTATGCTTCAAGAGAAGCAACTGGCGCAGAAAGAGATAAATTATTACTTGAAGCTGAAGCAGTTCTAATGGATAATATGGTTGTTGCTCCATTATATTGGTACACAATGACTACTATAGTTGATGAATCTGTAGTAGAAGGTGTAGCATTAACTTCAACAACAAAATGGGATTTCAGACACGCTGAAATTATTAGATAACATAAACAATTAAAGAAACAGCGAAAGCTGTTTCTTTTTTTAGAAAGATAGGGTATATATATGGCATATAAAATGTTAGTTACAGATTTAGATGGAACGCTTCTTGATAACGATAAACAAATAAGTGATAGTAACGTACATATACTTAATGAACTACACAACAAAGGTGTAGAGATAGTAATTGCTACAGGTAGAAATTACTATATGGCAAAAATGTTAACTGAAAAAATTAGACATTTAAAGCCTGTAATATTATCAAATAACGGTTCAGTGACAAGACAATCACATAATGATGAAGTTTTAAATTACAGCTACCTCGAGCCTGTATTTTTTGAGAAAATATATAATGAAGGTTTAAAAAGAAACTTAAATCCTTTTATTCATGTGGATGAATATGATAACGGATATGATATAATTTATGAAAAAGAAGAATTTGAAAGTGTTTATTACGGCTACATTAAAAAAGATTATAACAGAGCAAAGATGATAAAATTTGACCCATTAAAAACTGATAAAATTTTATCTGTTTGTTACTTTAACGAATATAATAAATTAAGTGACTTTGGTAATGAAATGAAAAACCAAAAACGTTACAACACAATTTTCAATACAAACTTAGGCAATCTAACTTTATTGGAATTTTTACATCTTGAAGGATGTAAGTGGTGTTCTCTAAAGAAATATGCAGAGCAAAAAAATATAAAGCCTGAAGAGATTGTTGCAATAGGTGACGATAATAATGATATTGAAATGCTGAAAAATGCAGGAATGGGT
>JAEZGU010000101.1 GCA_023416855.1 Bacillota bacterium | reverse complement strand
TTTTCGTCAATATTTTTTTAGGTTTATTACTAAAAGTAAAAATAACTTATCAATTAGTTAATTTTTAATTTTTTTAGCAAATATTACTATCAATTTAATCCAGTAAAGTTAGATATAAAAAAAATTATCTCTCATATGAGAGATAATTTTTTTGAAATATTTGCCATGTTTAATTTGATTTCGATGTGCTTTGCAGGTCATCCTTTTTAAATATAATCGAATATCCTTCTTTTGCAAGAATAATTGCAAGTATGAACAAGAGTACAGGGAATATAACCAGTATATAATTTCCTGATGCTAAGTTTGTCTTAATCAGGAATACTAAGGCAGTAAGTGTAACAACCAACATGAAAATCATAGGTATTGTAAGCATATGATAGTTCTTCCCTGTTTTCTTCAGCCATACGGCTATTGCCAACAATGATAATGCTGCAAGCAACTGATTTGCAGAACCAAATATTGGCCAAATCTTTGCATATCCACCTGCAGCCAAATATCCGCCTATAATAACTGTTATAGCAGTTGATACATACATGTTAGAGAAAAATGATTGTTTTTCTTTTTCTGGATTTTCAAAAAATTCCTGGAATATGAATCTTCCAAGTCTCGTAGCAGTGTCCAAGCTTGTTAAAGCAAAGGCTGAAACAGCCAAGGCTAATATCAAACGGAATTCCGAATTTACTCATAAATGTTCCAACACCACTTGAGAATACATTTACAGGTCCTCCTTTTAATAGTTCAGTCAATTCTCCTTTTGAAACGTATGCTGCTGTAACTAAAGCTACAGTAGCTAAAACGCCTTCTATAAGCATAGCACCGTATCCAATTATTCTTGCGTCTTTTTCATTATCAATTTGTTTTGATGTTGTACCTGAGCCAACCAATGAATGGAAACCCGAAATAGCACCGCATGCTACTATTACAAACAACATTGGGAACATGTATTGACCGTTTACATTAAATGCTGTTACTGCAGGCAATTGAATAGTAGGTCTAAAAATTACTATACCTATTACGGCACCTGCTATCATAGCATAAAGTAAAAATGAGTTTAAATAATCTCTAGGTTGCAGCAATATCCATACAGGTGCTGTGGAAGCAGCAAAAATATAAACCATCATTATAATAATCCATGTATTTACGCTTAATGAAAGAGGGAATAAATATCCTAAGTATACACATAAGAACAAAAGCGCTACACCCACTACAGTGCCTATTGTTAAGGAAACACCCTTTCTGTAAACAGTATAACCAAAAACAATTGCAAGGACAATGAACATCATTGATGATGAAGCCGCTGCTGGTACAGCTGCAAAAGTACTTGCAACTATATTTGTAAAGGCTGCTACAACAAGTAATAATGTTAGCCATGCAAATACTGAGAACAACTGCATGCCTTTTCTACCCATATTTGTATGTATTACTTCACCAATTGACTTCCCTTTATGACGAACAGAAGCAAATAATGAACCAAAGTCATGAACACCACCTACAAATACACTTCCAACAACAATCCAAAGAAGCACCGGTACCCAGCCAAATACAGCTGCTTGAATAGGCCCGTTGATTGGACCAGCTCCAGCTATAGAAGCGAAGTGGTGCCCTAAAAGAACTGCAGGTTTTGTTGGTACATAGTCAATACCATCATTGATTTCATAAGCTGGTGTCTTTCTGCTTGGATCAATACCCCATTGCTTAGCCAACCACGATCCATAAGTTACATACGCTACAATAAATACAACAATACTAATAATAACAAGTAGCAATGCGTTCATATAAAATCCTCCCTTTTTATAAAATAAAAAACGATTGCACATTGTTTGCAAATGGAATTAGAAATTATAAACCTTGCTTACCTCCTTACCTTTTTTATTGGCTGCTATTAAACCTTCATTAAGAGAGACTAATATTAAACGTATATCAGCCCAGCCCTTAAATCCAAATGCGAAACCTTTGTTATACTTAAATTGCTCAACTTTTTTTCTGATGTTTTTTAAATCTTCATCTTGGATTTTTTCAGTTAAAATTTCCCCTGTTATTATGCTAGACATGTGTTCTTTAGATGGGTTCACAATTGATTCAATGGAATTGATTAAAGAGTCTGTGAAAATTTTATAATCATCTTCATTAAATTCTTTATAATATTTAATTAAACAGTATTCATTGTTTTCAAAGGCATATACAACAGCTTTTTTCACCATAAGATACTTCTCATTTCTCAAGTGGTATTCAGCATATAAATCATACGTAAAGTTATTAATATTAAAATTCCTTGATATATTGAAGCTGTTCTCCAGCTTTTTTTGTATGTTATCCAAATACTTTAAAGCTTCCATTTTTGCCTCTTTAAAATTATTTTAACATTATATTTTACCTGCATTTTATCACTATTAAAAATTTGAGTCAATTAGTTTTGGCGTTAATATTTCAACAATAGTGTGTATTGTTATAGATAAATACTATGTTTTTACTATTGTTGACATTTTTCGATAAATTAATTTATATAAAGCTGCTAAAATTGTGATAATGGTTTTATATAGATTTATAAGTGTAGGGGGTATAGCATGAGTAAAGAGGGATTTAAAGATTTCCTAGTTAACTTAAAACTTTTCTTTCAAGCTGCAACAGATTTTAACAGAAGATCCAAGGCTCTTTTAATCAAGGAAGCACATAATGAAATGGATGATTTTATTCTGCTGTGTTTCGGTGATTTGTTGGGAATTCCCATTCCTACAACATATTATTCTCTTGAGCTTCTGCCATTAGTTGCTAAAGATTTAGATGGCTGGCAAAACAGAATGATTAGCAGACTTTACATATGGCAAGAGAAATTGTCAGATTATGGTTTTGATGCATAGGAGGATGTATGAATAAAATCATTTTTTTTGGAGGAAAAGGAGGCGTTGGAAAAACCACATGCAGTGCTTCTTATGCAGTTCATGAAGCTAAAAAAGGATTGAGGACGCTTCTGATTTCAACAGATCCAGCTCATTCAACATCAGACATCTTTGAAAAGCAAATCAAGGATGAAATTACTAATTTAATGCCTAATTTAGATGCCTTGGAAATAAACGGCGAAAAAGAAAGCAAGCTTTATATGGACAGTGTAAGGTTAAGTCTCAAACAAATTGTGAGTCCGGTTATTATTAAGGAAATAAATAAACAAATCGATGCAGCTTCCATATCTCCGGGTACAGAGGAGGCAGCCTTATTTGATAAAATGATAGATATCATAATAGAAAAAGCAGAAGACTA
>JAEZGU010000099.1 GCA_023416855.1 Bacillota bacterium | reverse complement strand
GAAGAAAGATTTAAAATTACAATCGACCAGGGACTTGAACTTTTAATGAAAGAAATTCATTAATTGAAAGAAGAAAACAAAGATATATTAGATGGAAATGTGGCGTTTAAGCTTTATGACACATACGGTTTCCCATATGAATTAACTGAAGAAATTTTAGCTGAAAATGATATTAAGTTTGATAAAGTGGCTTTTAAAACCATAATGGATGAACATAGACAAATGGCAAGAGAAGCAAGAGCTAAAACAGGAAGTTCAGGCTGGAAAGATGAGGACTTTGTTTTAGATGTACCAAAGACAGAATTTTTAGGTTATACTACTTTATCTGACACTTGTGAAGTAATTGCTATTGTTGTTGATGGTGAGCAAGTAAACACTATTTCAGAAGGTCAGTCAGGAACTATTGTACTTGACAAAACACCTATCTATGCAGAAAGCGGTGGACAATTAGGAGATACAGGAAAAATAGTTACTGAGGAATCAGAGGCTTTAGTAACTGACACTAAAAAATTTAATAAAATAATTCACTTACATGAAGTAACTATAAAAGAAGGAAGTATATCTGTAGTGGATAAAGTAACTGCAACAGTTAATTCAGATCAGAGAAAAAATACTGCTAAAAACCATACTTCTACTCATTTACTTCATAAGGTTCTAAAGGAAATGCTTGGAGAACATGTTAATCAGGCAGGTTCTATGGTTGCTCATGACAGATTAAGATTTGACTATACTCATTTTGAAGCTGTTACTCCTGAAGTATTAAAGGAAATTGAAAGAAGAGTTAACGAAGTTATTCTTTCTGATTATACAGTAAATACAGATGTATTAAATATTGATGAAGCAATAAAATCAGGTGCGACAGCGTTATTTGATGAAAAATATGATGATGTTGTAAGAGTTGTAAGTGTTGGTGATTTCAGCAAGGAGCTTTGCGGTGGAACACATATTGATGAAACTGCTAAAATCGGTATGTTTAAAATAGTTTCAGAAGGAAGTATCGCTTCTGGAGTTAGAAGAATAGAAGCAATCACCGGAAGAGCTGCTATAAATTATTTGAATCAGCTTTCTAATGTTACAGAAGAGTTGTCATTTGCTTTAAAAGCATCAATAGATGAATGTGTAGGAAAAGCAAATGCTATAAGAAAAGAATTAAAAGAAAAAGATAAAGAAATTCAAAAGCTAAATAATGAATTGCTTAAACAAAATATAGGAAATATACTTAATGATTTTGAAGTAATTAATGAAGTGAAGCTATTTGCTATTAGTTTAAAAGGTAAAGATGCTAATTCATTGAGAGAAATTGCAGATAAAATCAAGGATAAAAATGAAAGCTGTGCAATTTTATTGGCTTCTGACCTTGGTGATAAAGTGTTGTTTGTTTCATCTGTTACAAAGGATTTGGTACAAAAAGGAATTCATGCAGGAAATATAGTTAAAGAAGCAGCTTCAATAACAGGCGGAGGCGGTGGAGGAAGACCGGATTTTGCTCAGGCAGGCGGTAAGAATCCTGAAAAAATAAATGAAGCAATTGAAGCTGTAAGACAATTGATAGGCAATAAATAAGCAATAGCAAGGCAGTTGATAATTAATTGAAGCAATTTGATAATCTATTGTTAGTCAATGGCTAATCAACTGCCAATCCATTGTTAATATGTACTAAAATTGTCATTGATTTTATATAATTGATATAGTACAATAGACATATAGTACAAGAGGTGGTTTTTATGGATAGTAATGTAAATAATACTGCAAAGTTTGATTACAAATTAGAAACACTAAATGAAGCAAGGGAAATTATATCTCAGGTTTATGAGTCATTGAAAGAAAAAGGATACAATCCTAACAACCAGCTCATAGGATATATTTTATCCGGAGATCCGACTTATATCACTAATCATAACAATGCAAGAAGTTTAATAAGAAAAATAGAAAGAGACGAACTGTTAGAAGAATTATTAAGTGTTTATTTAGACGTAATAGACTTATAATATAAAGCAGTATATATACATATACTGCTTTGTTACTTAGCTAATAAAAGCGAGTGAAAGATGAAATATATAAAATTATTTGAAAAACCAAATGTATCAAAATTATGTTATGGAACTTTATCATTGAGTGACTTGCAAAATTGTGATTCTATTAAAAATAAAGTAAATTTATTAAATTATGCTTATGAAAAAGGAATAAATTTTTTTGATACAGCTGAGCTTTATGACAACTATAACATACTAAAAAAATTCATAAAAGACAAAGACAGGGATAAACTAACTATAGCTACAAAAAGTTATGCATACGACAAGGATACCGCAGAATATAGTGTCAATAAAGCTTTAAAGGAACTAAACACAGATTATTTAGATGTATTTATGCTACATGAGCAAGAGAATGGCAACAACTTTTTAGGTCATTATGAAGCAGTTGAACGCTTCATGAAATATAAAGAACAAGGTATTATTAAACATTTCGGTATATCAACACACAGGGTTCAGGCAGTAAATGATTCTATAAAGTTCAAGGAAATAGAGTTTGTATTTCCACTAATTAATAAAAATGGCATTGGCATTCAAGATGGTACTATAAACGATATGCTTGATGCAATAAAAAAGGCAAAAGAACATAATAAATTTATTATGGCGATGAAAATTTATGGAGGCGGGCATCTTATAACAGATGCGAAGGAATCATTTAATTTCGTTAATGGAATAGATGAGATTGACTCCATAGCAGTAGGTATGAGCACAATTGAAGAAATTGATGCAAATATATGTTATTTAGAAAACAATGAGTTAAATTTAAATATAAAAAATAAAATCAGAAATCAAAAACGCACTCTAATAGTTGAAGAGTGGTGTATTGGTTGCGGAAAATGCGCATTGAAGTGCAGTCAAAACGCATTGACAATTGTTGATGGCAAATGTGTTGTAGACATGAACAAATGTGTTTTATGCAGTTATTGTGCAGGTGAATGTACGGATTTTTTTATCAAAATTGTATGAGGTATTTATGGACAGATTGATGGGTCTTGATGTGGGCGACAAAACTATTGGTGTTGCTGTCAGTGATTTATTGATGATTACTGCACAAGGAGTAACAACAATAAAAAGAACAAATATAAAGAGCGATATTAATGAGCTTAAGAAGATAATCGATGAGTATAAGGTTACTAAAATTGTTGCAGGACTTCCTAAAATGCTTGACGGAACAGTTGGCATTCAAGGAGAAAAGGTCCTTAGCTTTTTAGAAAAACTTAAAACTCATGTTGATTTACCTATTGAGCTTGAAGACGAGCGTTTTACCACATCAATATCTGAAAGAATGTTGATAGATGCTGATGTTAAAAGAAAAAAGAGAAAAGAAGTAATAGACAAATTAGCCGCAGTTCATATTTTATCAGGGTATATGCAAAGGACTAAGTAAGGAGTAAATTATGGAAGACAACATAATAGAATTAATTAACGAAGAAGGTAAAGTTGAAAAGTTAGTTATAGAAGCAACTTTTCATTTAGATGACACCTTGTATGCGGTTCTTCACGAAATTGACTCTGAAGAGGGTATGATATATTATGTTGAGGAATCAGAGGACGGTAACGGAGTGTTAATTCAAGTTGAAGATGAGGAAGAAATTAGAGAAGTAATGGAAGTTTATGAAGGAATTGCGGATGATTTAATTTAAATCATTGGGGGTGAAGTTATGAACAAGTCAGATTACTTAATGAATGTTCTTGCCCAAAACGGTTATAAATCTACCTTACAAAGGAATTTGGTATATGAAATTCTTACGGAGCATGCGGATAAGCATTTAAGTACTGAAGATGTTTATGACCTGATAAAGGATAAGAATCCTAACATGGGAATTGCGACAATTTACAGAACGCTTCAACTTTTTGAAGAAATCGGTTTAGTTTATAAGCATAACTTTGATGATGGCTGTTCAAGATACGAAATAATGTCTGAAGACAGTAACGAAGTGCATCAGCATCATCATTTAGTATGTAAAATATGCGGAAATATCATAGAGGTCAAAGAAGATCTCATGAACTCATTGGAAGAAATTATAGAAAAACAATACAATTTTGAAATATTAAATCACGTAGTTAAATTCACCGGTATCTGCAGCCAATGTAGAAATAAGGAGAATGATAATGGCTACAGAAAAGAAACACAAACTTAAAATAATCCCACTGGGAGGACTTGGAGAAATCGGCAAAAACATGACAGTCATAGAATATGGAACCAATATTATGGTTGTTGACTGCGGTATGTCATTTCCCGAAGATGAAATGTTAGGTATAGATATTGTAATACCTGATATATCATATTTAATTAAGAATCAAGATAAAATAAAAGGAATTTGTTTAACACATGGTCACGAGGATCACATCGGTTCAATACCGTATTTGTTAAAGAAAATGAACGTTCCCATTTATGGAACTAAGTTAACATTAGGACTTGTTGAAAACAAATTGTTAGAGCATAAAATAGAAGATGCTTCACTAAACAGAGTTGAAGCAGGTCAAACTATAAACTTAGGTTGCTTTAAGGTAACTTTTATAAGAAGCAATCACAGTATACCTGATGCAGTGTCTTTCGCTATAGACACACCAATTGGTATGGTTGTGCATACAGGTGACTTTAAAATTGATTATACACCTATAAATGAAGAAGTTATTGATTTAGGTAAATTAGCTGAATTTGGCAGAAAAGGCGTTTTGTTAGCCATGTCAGACAGTACTAATGTTGAAAGATCTGGATTTACAGAGTCTGAAAGAACAATAGGATACAAATTCTTAGAAGTTTTTAAAAATTGTGAATCAAGAATAATCGTTGCTTCATTTGCATCAAATGTTCATAGATTACAACAGGTTATAAATGCTGCTGTAGCTAATAACAGGAAGGTTGCAATATCAGGCAAAAGTATGATTAATGCCGTTAAGGTATCTCAGGAGTTAGGATATTTGGAAGCACCTGAGGGTACATTGATTCATTTAAATGATTTAAAGGACTATAAGGATAATGAAGTTGTTTTATTGACAACGGGAAGCCAAGGAGAGCCAATGTCTGCTCTTACAAGAATGGCGAATAATGACCATAAAAAAATTCAGATAAAAAAAGGCGATTTAGTTATAATATCTGCTAATCCAATACCGGGAAATGAAAAAACAGTTTCAAGAGTAATAAATATGCTTTATGAAAAAGGTGCAACAGTATTGTATGATGCACTTACACAAGTACACGTTTCAGGCCATGCCAGAAGAGAAGAATTAAAGCTGATGCTTTCACTTTTAAAACCAAAGTTTTTCATACCTGTTCATGGAGAATACCGACATTTGATGCAGCATGCAAAGCTTGCTGAGGAAATGGGTATACCGGAAGCAAATACAATAATCGGTAAAAATGGCGATGTTATAGAGCTAACATCTAAATCAATTAGCATTAACGGTTCTGTTCCATCCGGTAATATTCTTGTTGATGGTCTTGGAGTAGGTGATGT
>JAEZGU010000056.1 GCA_023416855.1 Bacillota bacterium | reverse complement strand
TTGTAGTGCCATTAATTATTCCGGTTATTTGTTCAAAATCATTGGCGGACAGATTTTCTCTGATAGTATTAATAATAGGGATACCACCACCAACACTTGCTTCATACATTAGCTTAACACCGTTTTTAAAAGCCAAGTCTTCTAATTCTTCACCATAGGTTGCAATGAGTGCCTTGTTAGCTGTAACGACATGCTTTTTGTTGCTTAGAGCTGCCTTTACATATTCATAAGCAGGATTTAAACCACCAATTAATTCAACAACTATGTTAATATCCTTATTATCTATAACTTCATAGGCATCAGTGGTATATGCTTCTATAGGTAAATTCACATTTCTTTTTTTGCTTAAATCTTTTACTAATACCTTTGATATAGTAAATTGTTTGTTTAAATTTATAAGTCCGGATGCTACAGTTCCCATACCTAAAATTCCTAATTTCACTGATTCCATATTGTCCTCCCTGCGGTGTTCTTATTATAAACACATATGTTCCTAAAATAAACACTTCACCAATATAACACAACACTCAATCTAAATCAACAAAAAAATAAATAGCACCTAATTTTCTTTTTAATTCGAAAATTAGGTGCTATTTATTTGGGTTTTCTTTTATCATTCCTGTTGGAACCACCTCCTTCATCAACATCCATCTATATAATCAACTTTGTTATACTAAATTCCTACAAGTCTATTTTTTCATTCGATTCATCTTATCCATTACTGCAACTTTGAGCTTAATCTTTGTTTATGCTCCCGTGCAATACTCTTGCAGTGTGTTTCAAATTACTTATAGATTTTGTGTTTCTGTAAGATTTTTAGTTTAACTTTAGTTGTATAAATAATATACCCCTTATAAGTTGCTTTAAACATAAAACAATAAAAAATTTTTTATATTTTTATATAATTAATTATCAATAAGGGATGTCCTTTTATCCTTGAAATAAAGCCAAGCTTATGGTAACCTATATAAACATGGCTGTCGACCCGTAGGGAAAGACCTCCGTGTCGTTCCGTATTTTTTTAAATAATAATATTATTCTTCAGAAAGGGAATGAAATGGAAATAATTATCAAAAATAATTATCAAGAAGTGAGTATTACAGCAGCAGAGTACTTAATAAACACAATTAAAAATAAACCAACAGCGGTATTAGGATTACCCACTGGCAGTACACCAATAGGAATGTATAAAATAGCAGTAGAAGAATATAAGAGAAATAATATTTCGTTTGAAAGTGTCAGAGTATTTAATTTAGACGAATATGTAGGATTAGATAAAAATAACCATCAGAGCTACTATTATTATATGAACGAAAACTTGTACTCTCAGGTTAATTTGAAACCTGAAAATATAAACATACCAAACGGTATGGCAAAAGACATACATGAAGAAGCTAAAAGATATGAAAACAAAATAAAAACAGAAGGCCCTATGGATATAATGTTTTTAGGTATAGGTAACAACGGACATATAGGGTTTAATGAACCAAATGAATATTTCGAACCATATACACATGAAGTTAAGCTAACTCAAACTACAATAGAAGCTAACGCAAGATTTTTTGATAAAATAGAGGACGTGCCAACAACAGCCATAACAATGGGTGTCAAAACAATTAATTCAGCCAAGAAAGTTGTTTTAATAGCAACAGGAGAAGCAAAATCAGATGCAATAGCTAAGATGGTCAATGGTAAAATCACTCCACAGGTACCTGCTTCAATGCTGCAAATGCACAATAACGTAACTTTAATTTTAGATAAAGAAGCAGCAAAAAAAATTATAAAATAAATATTTGGGGTTAAACCCCTTTTTTTATGTTTTTTTCTAAAACACCTCTAAATTTTTACACAATCTGTCGAAATATATATAATGGGTTTGAGGGGAGAAAATTTATGTATAGAAAATTGACAAATATAATTAAAAACTATAATGACATCAATAGTAAGTTATCCTGGATAACGTTTGTTTTGGTGCAAATTACTATAATAACTATTATAGTATATATTACCGGCGGTGCATCATCTTTTGTTCAGGTGCTATATATACCCATACTCATAACTGTTATAAAATACGGTATAAAAGATGGCATTATAATATCTGTTATAGCAGGGTTAGCTGTAGGCCCTTTTATGCCATATGCAGCTACAAAAGCTATGCAACCTCCTGCCATGTGGATTTTCAGAATTGTTATTTCTATAGTAATTGTTTTAATCGTGGGGAAAATTTCAAATCAAGTAAATAAATTTAATGAATTAGAAAAAAAGAAAGCATATGAAGATATTACTACAGGATATCATAATTTAAATAAATTGAAGGTTGATTTACATGAACTAATAAATAGCAAAAAGCATTCAAGCATAACAATAATATTATTTAAATACGAAAACATAGATATGATTAAACAATATGTAGATTTTGAAATAGGCAATAAATCATATATTAAATTGCATGAAATAGCAGCAGAGTTCTTCTGCAATACTTGTGTTTATTCAGCTTATGGAAACAAAATAGCCGTTATGATACCGGATTGCAATATAGATACTGCATACAACGTAGCTAAAAAATTTATTCTACACACTAAAAATCCTATATACATAGATGATTTGCCTATATCGCCGGTTATAAAAGCAGGTATAGTAAATTATCCATTGCATGAAACAAACATAGACAAAATCATTGTTATGTTGGGCAAATCATTAGAACAATCTAAAATGACACATAATGATGTAATGATATACGATGAAAAGGCAGAAAAAGAAAAAGAAAGATATTATCAAGACCTTGTAAAGCTGTATCATGCATTGAAAGACAATATGTTTATAATGCACTATCAACCTATAGTCAATGTAAAAACAAATCAGGTAATAAGTGTTGAAGCATTGCTAAAATGGAATGATACAAATCATAACAATATGTCTATAGCAGAACTGATTAAAATAGCCGAAGATGCAGGTTTTATCAATGAAATTACAAAGTGGGTAATAAAAAACGTAATCGAGCAAATAAAAAAATGGAATGAAAAAGGTATAGAAACACCTGTTTCCATAAATGTATCAGCAAGAGATCTATCAGATGAAACCTTTATAGATTATGTAAAAGAATGTATAGAAGAAAACAATATAAAGCCTAAAAATATACAGTTTGAATTAACCGAACGCTCCATCATCAATGACGGAGAAACAGCAGCACAAACATTGAAAAGTTTAAAAAACATGGGTATAAAAATATCCCTTGATGACTATGGGACAGGCTATAATTCTTTGAAAAACTTAGTGGACTTTGCAGATAAATTTGATTATCTCAAAATAGATAAAATTTTCATAGACAAAATCATAAAGGACGAAAAGCTAATCATAGTAGATTATATAATCAACGCAGCACACCGCTTAGGAATTAAGGTAGTAGCAGAAGGTGTAGAAATGATAGAGCAAGTAGAAACACTAAAAATAGTAGATTGCGACATGATACAAGGATACTATTACTCCAAACCACTCCCACCGGATGAGTTGGAGGAGTATATCATCAAGTAGGGAACGACCCCCGTGTCGTTCCGGCAAAAAACCTTCAATCGAAGGTTTTTTTATGCAATTAAAAAACGGTTGAATAAAAGTTTCCATAATTATATAATAATATAATTACTAAAAAATAGGACAGAGAGACATGCGAAAATTAAAAAACATTATATTAAATAAAAAAATCTATAAAATTGCTTTATCAGCATTACTAATTATATTAGCTATAGGCGGTATATATCTAAACTCAATGTTTAATAAAATCAATTATCAAGAACAACAATTAGTTACAAATCCAGCTGTTGAAATAAATGACAATATGCCCAGTAGACACAGTGAGCCAAGGGTTGATAACAAAGATTTATTTATAAAAGATAAAGACACAGACATATTGACTAACAAAGACATAGTTAATATTCTTTTAATCGGTAAAGACATTAGCTCTGAAGAAAATAACCCCAGGTCTGATTCCATGATAATTGCAACTGTTAATAAAAAAAGCAACTCTATAAAATTAACATCTCTTATGAGAGATATGTACGTGCAAATACCTAATTATGATGACAATAGAATCAATGCATCATATGCTATAGGTGGGATGGATCTTTTAACAGAAACGGTAAAGGTGAATTTTCAGGTAAGGATAGATGGATGCATAGAAGTAGATTTTGCGGGCTTTGAAGAAATAATAGATAAAATCGGTGGAGTAGATATAGAATTAAATAGAGATGAGGCATATTATCTCAGCAAACAAAGCGGATTATCTTTAAAATCCGGAACAAATAACCTAAATGGTGAGACAGCTTTAAAGTATGCCAGAATCAGATACATAGGACATGATGATTATGAGCGTACTGAAAGACAAAGAAAAGTACTAATTTCAGTTTTTAACAAGCTAAAAGACTCAAATATTAAAACACTTCTAAGTATAGCAGATGACATATTGCCACTAATTACAACCAATTTAACAAGTCCACAGATATTAGGCCTTGTAACCAATGTGATACTCATGGATGTTTCAGAGATAGAAACATATCGCATACCAGCAGATGGTACATTCACGCCTGCTACAATTAACGATATGGCAGTATTAATTCCGGACCTTCCTAAAAACAGAGAACTGTTAAAGGAATATATAGGATATTAAGCCCTTCCATCATCACGTAATCCAGAGCACCAGCGAAGGATCTCTAATCATATATATAATTCCATATATTCCATATTTATAATTTAAAAAACATTGCAACATCCAACATAAGGTGTTACAATATTATACGACAAATATAGACCATAAATTGCGGGGTAATAACGTGAAAATTAAAAACGAAAATAAAGAAAATAAAATTAAAAATACTATAACCATAGATTATGAAAACAAAAAATTATCAACATTTTATTTCTTACCGCTGTTATTAATAGCTGGTTTTGTTCCTTTGATTGTATATGCAAAATATGTTGATCTCTCAGGTACAGTTCAAAGCTTATATTGGACAGGTCAACAACAGTATTTAGATTTCTTCAGTTATTGGAAAGCATGGTGGGTAGTAGCATTAACAACAATTGCACTTATATTTTATATATTCCTATATACACAAAAGAAACTACCCTTTAAAAACCTAAAACAATACTATATACCTCTTGGTGTATACGCACTATTTGTAATAATATCAACCATGTTTGCTATAGACAAACCAACAGCACTATGGGGCTTTGTAGATATGTACCAGGGTATGTTTGTACTACTAAGCTATATACTTTTAACATTCTTAACAATAAACTTTGTTAACAACAAACGAGATGTAAATCTGTTTGCTAATGCTTTTTTATTCCTAATGATAGTAGAAGGAATCATAGGAGTAGGACAATACTTTGGTTTTGATTTCTTCCAAACAGAAATAGGTAAATCTCTAATACTACCAAACAATTTAGTAGTAGAAGACTTATCATTTTCCTTCGGACCTAAAACAATATATGGTACATTGTTCAATACCAATTTTGTTGGTAGTTTTGCGACCTTGATGTTGCCTTTATCAGTTGCTTTCCTATTAGGAGCAACAACTAAAAAACAAAGAATCATATCAGCAATAGCAGTACTCTTAATGCTATTTGTTTGGATAGGATGTAATTCAAGAGCAGGTTACTTTGGTGTAGCAGTATCAGCAGTGTTTGCCTTGTGGTTGTTTAGGAAGGTTATACTAAAGCACAAGTTTGTCTTTACAGGACTTATACTGGTATTTGTTGTGTTATTATTTGGGCTAAATAGTGCTTCTGAAGGTAAGTTGTTTAGTAGATTAAAGGTGTTTAATTTAAAAGAACAAATTGAGCAAATTAAAGAAAATGATGAAAAAGCATTTAAGTTTGAAGATATAATTTTAGGAAAAGATACATTTTCTATAATAACTAACAGAGAAACATTAAACTTTAGAATAGATGGAGATAAATTGTATTTATTAGATGAAAATCTTAATGAATTGAAAATCATCATAAGGGGTAATGATATTTTTATTAGCGATGTAAGATATGGAGGATATAAAATTACTATAGCCAAAAATTATCCTGGTGTTACCGTTACACGATATGGCAGAAATTTTAACTTTTATTTTACAGATAGTAAAGTTAAAAATTTAAGTTCTGGTGGTAGAATTACAGAAACTATAACTGCTGAAAGATTTAAGCCGTTAGACGGATTTGAAACTTTTGCTTCAAATAGAGGATATATTTGGGGAAGGACATTACCCTTATTGAAAGGGTATGTTTTGAATGGCTCAGGTCCTGATAATTATCCAATCTCATTTCCACAGGATGATTTATTAGCTAAGGCTAATACTTTTTATGATCCTAATACTATTGTTGATAAACCTCATAACTTTTACTTGCAGATTGCTACCAATACAGGTGTTATATCGCTTTTATCATTTTTAGCTTTATTAGGCATATATATTATTAGCAGTCTAAAATTATATAGTAAAATCATATATGATTCAATAGATAAGTATATGGGTGCATCAATTTTAATCAGTATTATAGGTTATTTATTTGCTGGACTGTTTAATGACAGCATAGTAAGTGTAGCACCGTTATTTTGGATATTACTTGGGTTGGGTATAGGTATTAACATTAAATTAAAAACAAAAATGTCATAGAATAATTTTAGGGGGACGTATGACTAATTTATATAATAACATTTATAAATTATTAAATAAATATCGCAAATATATACTTATACTCATAGATACATTTATTGTAATAATATCATTTTTGTCTCCCCACATTATAAGTGGTGTTCATCCAGAAAAATTTAATTGGTTTGAGAACACATGGTATATATATACTGTTATATATATTACCACATTTGTGTTTATGGGAGTATATAAGAACATCTGGAGATATGCTGGTATACAGGATATCTTTAAATGTTTACAGGCAAATATTATAGCTAATTTGGTATTTTTAATTTTAACAAAGTTACTTAATATTTTTGTTAGATATTATGTATATATTGTTGCATTTTTTGTTACAAGCTTTTGTACAATGGCAATCAGAATTGTTTATAGGGCTATATTGATAATAGGTGATAAGAATACTAAAAAACTAAGTCATTATACAAATATCATGATTGCAGGAGCTGGACAGGCAACTGTAGCAATGCTTCAAGAAATTGACAGAAACAATCCGAATAACTATATGGTAAAATGTATAGTTGATGATGATAAAACTAAAATAGGTAGATCAATAAATTCAGTTCCTATAGTATCATCTACTGAAAAAATACCATCAATGGTAAACAAATTTGACATTGATGAAATTATTCTTTCTATTCCATCTATAGATAAAGAAAACAAAAAAAGAATATTGGATTTATGTGCTAACACAAAATGCAAGCTAAAAATATTACCTGAAGTATATAGCTTATTAACTGATAACAAAAATATATTGGATAAAATCAGGGAAGTTCAGGTAGAAGATTTGCTTGGTAGAGAGCCAATAACCTTAGATTGTACATTAACGAAAGAATATATACAGGGCAAAACAGTACTTGTTACCGGCGGTGGAGGTTCTATAGGTTCTGAGCTATGTAGACAAATATCATCATATGAACCAAAGAAATTAATAATATTTGATATATATGAAAACAATGCTTATTGCATACAGCAAGAATTAATCAGACAATATAGAAATACTCTTGACATAGAAGTAGAAATAGCTTCTATAAGAGATAAAAATAAATTAAATCAAATTTTCACAAACTATAATATAGATATTGTTTTTCATGCAGCTGCACATAAGCATGTGCCATTGATGGAAAAAAATCCTGAGGAGGCAATTAAGAACAATGTAATAGGAACATATAACGTAGTTCAAGCTACACATGAGCATAAGGTAGAAAAATTTGTACTTATTTCTACTGATAAAGCTGTCAATCCTACTAATGTGATGGGAGCTACAAAAAGAATTGCTGAGATGATTATACAATCATATAATTGTCACAGTAAAACAGATTTTGTTGCTGTCCGATTTGGTAATGTACTTGGTAGCAACGGTTCAGTTATTCCTTTATTTAAAGAACAAATAAAGGAAGGTGGTCCTGTTACTTTAACTCATGAAGAAATAACAAGATATTTTATGACTATACCAGAAGCTGTTCAGTTAGTTCTTAGAGCATCATCTATGGCGGAAGGCGGAGAAATCTTTGTTTTAGATATGGGTGAGCCTGTTAAGATTAAGGATTTAGCATATAACTTAATTAAACTTTCTGGATTAGAACCTGAAGTTGATATAGACATAGAATATACCGGATTAAGACCTGGTGAAAAATTATTTGAAGAACTACTCATCAGTCATGACAAGAATCAAATGAAAACAAATATAGATAAAATTTTTATCGAAAGACCTACAAACTTTGATGAACAAGAATTATTTGAATTAATCAGAGAATTGGAAAAAGCAGCACATGATACAGATGTTGAGAAAATAATATATTTATTGGAGAAGTTAGTACCAACATATAAAAGAACTACATATGTAAAGAGTAAATTAAATAATTACGCTAATATATCATACTTAGTATTATAATCATAATGATTAAGATTATTTATAAAAATATCTATAAACAAAGAAAGGCAAGCATTATGACTGAACTTAGAAAAATACCATTTTCCCCACCTGATATATCAGGTGAAGAAATCAAAGAGGTAGTAGATACATTAAAATCCGGTTGGATAACAACAGGTCCTAAGACTAAATTATTCGAAAAACATATTGCTGAATATTGTAATACTTCAAAGGCGGTTGCATTAAGTTCAGCTACAGCTGCTATGGAGATGACGTTAAGACTGCTTGGAGTTGGACAAGGTGATGAAGTCATAACTTCAGCATATACTTACTCTGCTTCTGCAAGTGTAATCACTCATGTTGGGGCGAAAATTGTTCTATTGGATACAGGTAAGGACTCTTTCCATATAAATTATGATGCTATTAGCGATGCAATAACAGAGAAAACAAAGGCAATTATACCAGTTGATATTGCTGGTGTAATGTGTGACTATGATAAAATTTTTGAAGCTGTAGAAAGAAAGAAGGGACTATTTAATCCGTCTAACGAGTTGCAAAAAGCTTTTGGTAGAGTTATTGTAGTTGCCGATGCTGCTCACTCAATAGGGGCTACTTACAAAGGAAAGATGAGTGGAGAAGTAGCTGATTTTACTTCTTTCTCATTTCATGCAGTAAAGAATCTTACAACAGCTGAAGGTGGGGCTGTTACCTGGAGAGATATTGATGGCCTTGATAATGAAGAGATTTATAAACAATTTATGCTTTTATCACTTCACGGTCAATCAAAAGATGCCCTGGCCAAAACTAAGATAGGTGCTTGGGAGTATGACATTGTGGCTCCAAATTATAAATGTAATATGACAGATATTATGTCATCTTTAGGGTTAGCTCAACTTAAAAGATATTCTGAAATTCTCAAAAGAAGAAAAGAGATTATAAAGAAGTATGATGCCTTATTAAATGAACTTGATGTCACACCAATAAAACATTATGAAGAGGACTATATATCTTGTGGGCATCTATATCTACTTAGGTTAAATGGAAAAAGTGAAATATTCAGAAATAATATTATTACTAAATTAGCTGAAAAAGGCGTATCAAGTAATGTTCACTTCAAGCCACTTCCGATGCACACAGCTTATAAGAATTTAGGTTTTATGATGGAAGATTATCCAAATTCATTTGATATGTATAGAAATGAGATTACATTGCCTCTACATACTTTATTAAGTAATGAGGATATAGAATATGTTGTTGATAAATTAAAAGAAGCGATAGAAGAATTTTAATAAATGAGGTGAAGATGTGTATCGCAATTTTTTCAAGAGGGTAATTGACTTAGTATTTGCAATCATAGCACTTCCAATCTGGCTAATAATTTTTGTAATAATAGGTTCAATTATTTATTTTGAGGATAAAGGGTCAATATTCTATAATGCACCTCGTCTTGGCAAGGATGGGAAGATCTTTACGATGTACAAATTTAGATCAATGAAGATGAATGCACCTGATTTGCGGAATGAAGATGGCTCAACGTTTAATTCAGAGGACGATCTAAGGTTAACTAAGATAGGTAAGTTTTTAAGAAAGTCAAGCATTGATGAGACACCCCAGATTCTTAATGTAATTAAAGGTAATATGAGTATAATAGGTCCTAGACCTGACCTGCCTGAGCATATTGAACTTTATGAAGGAATTGAATCAAGGAAGCTTGAGATAAGACCAGGTGTGACTGGTTATAATCAAGCATACTTTAGAAATACTATCCCTTGGAAGGAAAGAATTAAAAATGATATTTTCTATATTGATCATTTGACGATATGGATGGATATTAAGATATTCTGTAAAACTGTAGTATCGGTTCTTAAAAGGGAAGATGTATTTTCAGAAAGAAAATTAGATAATAAGTATGGTGAAAAAGCTAATGTCAAGTAAAAGTTATGAATGCAACTCTTTAAAGTGGGACACAGATTATTTCGGTGTTAATTCTGCAAGGGTAAATCTGAATGGTATTGTAAGTGAAAAAAACCAAGATGAGATAATAAAGTTTTGCAAAAAATATGATTTTATTACTATCTCTAACTCTAACAATATTAAAGAAAATAACTATTGGATTGGAAATAAAACGAGTGCTTTTCTCGCTGATTTGAACATCCAGTTTTTAAAAGTGATAGATAAACAAGAATGTCAAGTACAGGATACTTATGTAGCAAATAACTTTTATAGAAATGAGCAGATAATTAATATTGCTAGGAAGTCATTTATCTACTCAAGGTTTTTCAATGATCCAAAACTGCCTGAAGAAAAAGCAAAGAATATTTATCTTCACTGGACTGAGTGTGCTTTTGATCAGAAGGATAAATACTTTGTTATATGCGAGAAAGAAGGAAATGTTGTTGGTTATATACTTTTTTCTTTTAAAGAAGACAGTAGTGTAATAGAACTTATTGCAGTTGATGAGAAATATCAGGGACAGAAAGTTGGAAAATCACTAATTAATACTATGGAATCATTTGTAATAGATCTTGGAATCAAAAAAATTAAAGTTGGAACACAAGTGAATAACAAATTTGCAGTTCAATTTTATACTGCTATGGAATTTAAGTATGTGAGCTGTGATAGTATGTATCATTTGTGGACAAGATAGCGGGGTATAAATATACATGAAGGTTTTATATATTGCAACATCATTTCCAGAACCTAACAAAGGTGCTACAATCTATACTGATTTAGCAGAAGCTCTTTTTGAAGCAGGACATGAAATAACAGTAGCTGTTTCGGAACAAGCGAGAAATTTGAGTCAAACCCAGATGAAAAAAGAACGTGGATTTGATGTTCTTAGGGTTGTCACTGGAAATTATTATGATGTTGGTCTTATAGAAAAAGGAATTACAACTATAAAAATTCCAAATCTAATGAAAAAAGGAATATCACAATATATAAGTGACAGGGAATTTGATTTCATTTTATATGAAGCGCCTCCAGTAACAAACGCAAGTTTGATAAGTTGGGCTAAGAAGAAGTTTCAGTGTTCTTCATATTTAATGTTAAAAGACATATTTCCTCAAAATGCCGTTGATTTAGGTATTATGAAAAAGAATAGTCCTTTATTTAAATTTTTCAAATACCAAGAAAAAAAACTATATAATTCGGCAGATATTATTGGTTGCATGTCTGAAGCAAACAGGGAATACATTATTAACCACAATCCTTGGTTGGATGAGAATAAAATAGAATTATTTCCTAATACAAAAAAAATATCTGATGATATTGAGCCCGTTGCATTAGGAATGAGGCATAAATATTCTATTCCAGAGAATTCATGTGTGTTACTTTTTGGTGGGAATATGGGCAAGCCTCAATATGTTGACTTGTTAAGTCAAACAATTATAGATTGTAAGAATGAAAAAGGAATATTTTTTATTTTTGTAGGTCGAGGGACAGAACGATATAAACTGGAGAATACAATAAAATTGGAATCTATTGATAATGCTAAAGTAATTGAGAATTTGCCAAGAGATCAATATGAGCAAATAATGAAAGAAAGTGATATTGGGCTTATAGTTTTAGATCCTCGATTTACAATCCCGAATTACCCATCAAGAATATTATCTTATATGGAATATTCAAAACCGGTTATTGCTGCAACTGATAAAACAACTGATCTAAAATGTTTGATTGAAAATTCAAATTGCGGTAAGTGGGTATGGTCAGGAGATAAAGATGGATTTGTAGAAGTCATAAGGGATATGTCGAAGAGTCCATTACTTAAAAAGATGGGTAGTAATGGTAGAAACTATCTTGAGAGAAATTTTCCCTTAAAGAGATCGGTTGATATACTTGAAAAACATTTTATGAAATGAGGTATTTCAATGTTTAAAAATAAAACAATACTAATTACAGGTGGAACAGGATCATTCGGAAATGCAGTTATGAAAAGATTTCTATATACTGATATTAAAGAAATACGTATTTTCTCAAGAGACGAAAAGAAACAAGATGATATGAGAAAGCTTTATAAGGATGATAAACTTAAATTTTATATCGGTGATGTAAGAGATATTTCAAGTGTTAAAAACGCAATTTATGGAGTTGATTATATTTTTCATGCGGCAGCTCTGAAGCAAGTACCATCATGCGAATTCTTCCCATTAGAAGCTGTTAAAACAAATGTTATAGGGACAGATAATGTGCTTACTGCTGCAATAGAATATGGAGTAAAAAAGGTTATATGTCTTTCAACAGACAAAGCAGCTTATCCAATCAATGCTATGGGGATTTCTAAAGCGATGATGGAAAAAGTGTTTGTAGCTAAATCGAAGACTGTAAATTCAGATAGAACTCTAATTTGTGGTACGAGATATGGTAATGTAATGGCATCTAGGGGTTCTGTTATACCGCTATTTATTGAACAGATAAAAAGTGGACAGCCATTGACTGTTACGGATCCACATATGACAAGATTTTTAATGAGTCTTGAAGAGGCAGTTGAACTTGTGGTGTTTGCTTTTCAGTACGCAGAAGCAGGAGATATCATGGTTCAGAAATCTCCGGCATCTACAATAGGCGATTTAGCACAAGCTGTAAAGGAATTATTTAATGTAGATAATGAAATAAAGATTATTGGAACTCGCCATGGAGAGAAAAGATACGAAACTCTTCTAACTAAAGAAGAATTTATAAAAGCAAAAGATATGGGTGGATTCTTTAGAGTTCCTGCGGACAAAAGAGATCTTAACTATGATAAGTATTTTGTAGAAGGTTGTGAGAAGCTTTCAACTGATGAAGAGTATAATTCTGATAATACAAAAAGGTTAAATATAGAGCAAATCAAAGAAAAGTTATTATCTCTTGAGTATGTGAGAAATGAGCTAAAATGTTTCAATGAAAGAAACGAAGCAATTGCAAAAAATCCATCTAAATAGTCAGAAAGGCTGGTATAAACTAATGAAGATACTTATAACAGGATCGAAGGGTTTTATTGGAAAAAACTTAATAGCTGAACTTAATAATAGAAAGTATACTGATGTATTTGAATTCAATAGGGATACAGATCGCGCTTTACTTAAAGAATACTGTAAAGAAGCTGACTTTGTATTTCATTTAGCTGGAGTAAATAGGCCAAAAGAACAATCTGAGTTTATGGAAGGTAACTTCGGACTTACTTCTGACTTACTTAATACGCTAAAAAAATATAATAATATTTTTCCAGTAATGTTATCATCTTCAATACAAGCAAAATCAGATAATCCTTATGGAAAAAGTAAAAAAGCTTGTGAAGATTTACTATTTAGTTATAGTAAAGAAACTGGCGCAAAAGTTTTAGTATATAGATTTCCAAATGTCTTTGGTAAATGGTGCAAACCCAATTATAATAGTGCTATTGCTACATTTTGTCATAACATAGCTCATGATTTACCTATTCAAGTTAATGATCCAAATGTAGTAATGAATCTTGTTTATATAGATGATTTAGTTAATGAGCTTATTAATTCATTAGAAGGCAATGAGAGTAAAAAAGGTATTTTTTGCGAAGTACCAATAACTTATACGTTTACTTTAGGAGAAATAGTTAATTTAATTTACTCATTTAAGAATAGCAGGGAAGAAAGATCAATACTAGATATGTCAGATGAGTTAACTAAGAAACTCTATAGTACATATTTAAGCTATATACCTAAAGATAAATTTAGTTATAACTTAGACATGAATGTAGATCAAAGAGGATCATTTACTGAATTTCTAAGAACTCCTGATAGAGGGCAAGTTTCAGTAAATATAACAAAACCAGGAATAACAAAAGGAAATCACTGGCATCATACTAAAAATGAAAAATTTTTAGTAGTTAGTGGAAAAGGGGTTATTCGCTTTAGAAAAATAGATTCAGATGAAGTATTAGAGTATTTCGTTAGCGGGGAGAAAATGGAAGTAATTGATATTCCTACAGGGTATACTCATAATATTCAAAATATAGGCGATAATGATTTGGTAACAATTATGTGGGCTAATGAACCATTTAACCCTAATAAACCAGATACTTACTTTTTGGAGGTTTAGCAGATGAAGAGATTAAAAGTTATGACAGTTGTAGGTACTAGGCCGGAAATTATTAGATTGTCAGCTGTTATTAATAAATTAGATGGATCAGAAGCAATAGATCATGTTCTTGTTCACACTGGACAGAACTATGACTATGAATTGAACGAAGTATTTTTTAAAGATTTTAACTTGAAAAAACCAGAGTACTTTTTAAATGCAGCAACAGGAACGGCAGTGGAAACAATAGGAAATATTCTTGTAAAAATAGATCCAATTCTTGAAGAAGTAAAACCGGATGCATTTCTTGTTTTAGGAGATACTAACAGTTGCCTTTGTGCAATTGCAGCTAAAAGAAGACATATTCCGATATTTCATATGGAAGCAGGAAATAGATGTTTTGATCAAAGAGTTCCGGAAGAAATAAATAGAAAAATAGTGGACCATATAGCAGATATTAATTTGACTTATAGTGATATTGCAAGAGAATACCTATTGAGAGAAGGACTACCTGCTGATAGAATTATTAAGACAGGAAGTCCTATGTTTGAGGTGTTAAACACTAAAAAAAATGATATTGAAAATTCAGATATTTTGGAAAGATTAGAGCTTAAAGAAAACAAGTATGTTGTTGTTTCTGCTCATAGAGAGGAAAATATTAATACAAGGCAGAACTTCTTAGACTTAGTTGAAAGTTTAAATCAAATTGCAGAGAAATATCAAATGCCACTAATTTTTAGTACACATCCAAGAACAAGAAAAATGATTGAATTAGAAGGAATTGAATTTAATCCCTTAATAAAGACAGTTAAACCATTAGGATTTAATGATTATGTGAAACTTCAAAAAAATGCAAAAGTTGTAATTAGCGATAGTGGAACAATTAGTGAAGAATCATCAATTCTTGGGTTTAGGGCACTTAATATTAGACAAGCTCATGAAAGACCTGAAGCAATGGAAGAAGCATCTGTTATGATGGTAGGGCTTAAAAAAGAAAGGATTCTTCAGGGGTTAGAAATAGTGGAAACACAACAGAAAGATACACTAAGGTTGGTTACAGATTATAGTATGCCTAACGTTTCTGATAAAGTGATAAGGATAATTTTGTCATACACAGATTACGTGAATAGAGTTGTATGGGGGAAATAGAATATGAAAGTACTGCAGATTAATTCCGTTTGTGGAATAGGTAGCACTGGTCGGATAGCAACTGATATTCATAATAAACTAAGAGAACAAGGTCATGAGAGTTATATCGCATACGGAAGAGAACTGCCGAAGAACTGTGATAATGCGATTAGAATTGGGACTAAAATTGACAATTATATTCATGTAGCGAAGACAAGAATATTTGATAAACATGGACTTGGCTCAAAACGAGCTACTATTGAATTTATTAAAAAAGTTAAAGAACTTAATCCTGATATTATTCATTTGCATAATATTCATGGTTATTATATCAATGTAGAAATATTATTTGATTATTTAAAAGAAGCTAATAAACCAGTTGTTTGGACACTTCATGATTGCTGGAGTTTTACAGGACATTGTGTATATTTTAGCTATATTAAATGTGAAAAATGGAAAAAAGGATGCTCTGAGTGCCCACAAAGAAAAGAATATCCGAAAAGCCTACTCTTTGATAAGTCTATAAGTAACTATTCTAAGAAAAAATTAATGTTTAAAAAAAATAATTTTTTAAACATAGTTAGTGTTTCAAAATGGCTAAATGATGCAGTAAGTGAGTCTTTTTTAAATGAAAATAATCGGTTTATTATTACTAACGGAATAGATACAGATTTATTTAAACCTAAACGTAGTGATATATACTCGAGAATTGGTATTCAGAATAAATTTATAATTTTAGGTGTTGCTAGTAAATGGACAAATCGAAAAGGTTTTAGAAGGTTTATATCATTAGCAAATTTACTAAGCTCAGATGAAGTGATAGTTCTTGTTGGTGTGAATAAAAATCAGCAAAAGAACCTTCCATCAAATATTATTTGTGTAGAAAAAACAAATAGTATTGAAGATTTAATAAGTTACTATTCTGAGGCAGATGTGTTTGTAAATATGTCATTTGAAGAAACATTTGGACTAGTAACTGCTGAAGCAATCTCGTGTGGGACGCCTGCAGTTGTATTTAATTCAACAGCTAACCCTGAATTGATTAATCCTAATGTAGGTATTGTTGTGGAAGATTATTCTGAAGAGAGTGTCTATAAAGCAATTATAAGCATAAAAAACAAGGATAATACCAATGCTGATATTTGTCATCAACATGTGAAAGAGCATTATTCAAGAAAAACTATGCTTAACAAGTATATTTCGCTATACAATAATTTGATTTATAGTAATAAAAATAGTAGGTGATGGATTTGAAAATTTTAGTTTTATCATATATTGAATTAGAAAAAGAAGGTAGACTATTAAGGGCTTATAATACATTGAGAGACCAGCATGAGGTTTTTTTAATTGACGTATCAAGTAAAAAGGCGATTAGTTCAGGTAAAGTATCTATACAATTGAAAAGCAAAAATAATTTTATTAAAAACATAGAATTTTGTATTAAGGCTTTATATCACGCTAGAAAAATGAATTTTGATGTTATATATGCACATAATTACTTTACTGCTTTATCAGGAGTAATAATTAGCATTTTTCACGGAAAAAAAATGATGTATGATGCCTATGAACTATACTATCCAAATAGTAAAGAAAAGTTTACCTTTAGAGATTGGGTGTTTTATGTTTTTGAAAGGGTTGCTATAAAATGGGCTAAAGAGGTCTCGTGTGCCAGTGAAGAAAGGGCACTGATTATGACCGGACATTACAAATTAAAAAAAATTCCCATAGTTATAAAAAATATTGCTGATTATAAAGGTGGTTCAGAAATACGACGAACTTTATTAGCAGACGAAAAAATTAAAATTGTCTATGCGGGTTATTTATCAAATGATCGTTTTTTAATTGAGACATTAGAAAAAATTGAAATGAGTGATATTCGAGATAAAATACAATTTGACATTTTTGGCAATGGGCCACTTTTCGACGAACTATATCGACTTGATAAAGAAAAGAAGTTTTCTTGTTTTAACTTTATGGGGATTTATAACAATAAGGAACTTGAAGGAATTCTAACAAAATATCATATTGGTTATCTAGCATACCCTAATAAAGATTACAATAATATTTTTTGCTCTCCAAACAAATTGTTGGATTATGTTTCAAATGGATTAGTTGTAACTGCGCCATTTAACTATACTCTTGATAAAGAAATTAATAAAAATCGAATCGGGATTTGCAACGATAACATCATATTTGCAATTAAAACAATTATTAGCGATTATGAATCATTTTCTCATAATTTATCTGATTATTTATCAAAAAATTCATGGGAACATGAAAAAGAAAAACTACTTGAAGTATTTGGGTCTTGGAGGGGATAGTAGAATATGGGCAATTTTAATTATTTTGTAGCTATCCTTATTGTGATTCTATCATATATAGTCACCAAAATATTTTTACATTACTCAAGAACAGGTTTAGAAAAGTTATGTCTTATTTTTCTTTCAATTTTCACTGTAATCTATTCTGGTTTAGGGATATCATTTAGAAGTGTAGATAAAATTTATCTTTTTTCTTTTTTCGCTTTTTTTGTTTTTCTTCTTTCAGGATTATGTTTGGGATTTAGGATGCTAAATATAAAAAAAGAATTTCGTTTTATAAATTCATTAACTGGTAAAAATTCGATAATAACAAATATAGTCGCTATAGTATATTGGTTAATATTAATAGTTAGACTAGTGTACCCGGTTAATAAATTTATGAAGCTATTAAATCCATCAATAAGTGTAATAGATGTTTTTTCAAATCAAATCGCATCCAGAGAAAATATGATTGTATACCTTTTGGGGATACTTATACTGTTAATTAGACCAGTTTATTATATATTCCTAATAAAAATGAAATCTAATATTTTACCTTCATTATTAATATTTTTAGAGATCTATATTGGTGTTGCAATTAATGGTTATATGGGGCGTTCAGGGGCAATAGTAAATGTTCTCTTAATGATTTTAGTTTTTGTATATAAGCGAGGATATAGTGAAGATAAAGCCGAAAATAGAATGAAGTATACAAAATTCAAATTATTTCCTAAAATTGTTTTGTTAAAAAGTAGAAAGAGGAAGATTGTCAATTTAAAAGATGAGAATAGTTATTTAATAGCTAAAAGGGTATTTACTATAATTGCCATTGTAGTGATTTTAATGGCTCCGTTATTATTTGAGTATCAATATTACAGACTTGGTGCCCATAATCAGACTACAAGTATTATTGATAAAATCAATGGTTTAATGGAAATTGAATTCAGCTTTCCAAAACTTTATAATTATGCATCAATAAGTTCTGAAAATCATTCACCAATAGAGTATTTTAAATGGTTAGTAACTTTAATAGTGCCAAAACAATTATTGCCGGTGGGTGAAGTAATATTAATTAATTACAAGTTTTCAAGTTCGATTTTAGGTATAGAATATGGGGAACCGGGGTTTTATGTATTTTTGCCTTCAGTTTTAGGAGAAGCAATCATGTTGTACGGTAATTATTTGGTATTTATTCACGGTTTTATTTTAGGTATAATAATAGGTGCGTTCCTTTCATTTTACCAGAAATCTAAGTCATTGCTTTTGTGGAATATTTATGTTGTTTGCCAATTGATTTTTATGCCAAGAGGCGGAAGTCAAGGTACAATATCTTTGTTTATAAATGGGTCTTTACTGTTATTTTTATTCGCATTTATTGATGTATTATATCCAAAGAAGAAAAATAGTATGAAAATAACTTAAGTTTGAACAGAGACCTAACTAAATTATAATAAACCCAGTAATTTTTAAATGGGAGGAAACAATGAAGAAAGTATTAGTTATTATAGATGAATATAGACCAGATAATAATGCCAATTCTACTTGTATAGAGAACATTATAGATGAGTTAAATTCTATTTATGATGTTACAGTTTTTACATCTAAGATAAATAAAACATACAAGGAAGATGTGGAAAGGAAGGAGTTGGTAATAAGGTATTCGAATATTTATTTGAAACTATATAAGAGATATAGTGAGGGGGCAATGAACTTGCTTTTAAAAGCGGTTTTCAGAGTTTTCAATACTATATTTGTTAATTTTTTTTGGGCTGACATAAATTATTTATGGTATGTTAGTCAAAAAAAGAAAATGCTGAGAGATGTGAAAAACAATAATTATGATTTTATTATATCAACATCAGGATCTTTCGCAGTTCAACAAGTTGGTTTGTATATTAGTAATAAAACTGGGATACCTTGGTTTGCATATTTTAATGATCCATTGCCTGACAAAAATCACTTATTTGGTATTAGAAAAAACTACGGAATGAATATCTATAAACAATCCAGAGAAGTTTTTGAAAGAGCTAAGGGGATAATATTTAATAAACATCTTTATCAAAGTTATATCCAAGACAAGAGTTATAATCAATTTTCTTATAAAATCTATGAAATTGACTATCCGTTGGTTAAACCCATAGCAATAATGAATAAAAACCCTAAAAATAGATTCACTATAGTATATGCGGGGGCTTTATATAGGAGTATTAGAAACCCCCAATATATACTTCCAATTTTAGTTGATTTAAGTAAACGCATTGATATTGAGGTTCATTTTTTGGGTGGCGGAGATTGTTCAGATATCCTCAAAGATTATGATTATAACTATGATTGGTTCTTTTATCATGGACAACTTACAATTGATGAAGCGAGGAGTTACATTTACAAATCAAATATGCTAATTAATATAGGTAACAAAGTTGAAAATCAGACTCCAAGTAAAATTTTTGAATATATAAGTACAGGAAAGCAGATATGCAATTTTTATTTTAATGAATATGATACTAGCATGCATTATTTGGAAAGGTATAGAAATTCAATAAGTATTAAGGTAGATAGTATGGATTCTAAGGCATTAGTGGAAAGAATTATTGATTTTATTAAGCACAATGAAGAAATCATGACTGCAGAAGAAATAAAGGATTTATTTATAAAGAATACCCCAACTTATGCAAAGGAGAAGTTTATAAGTTTGTTTAAATCAGTATAACAAATAGAATATATCTGAAAGGGTTTGTTAAAGATACTTACTAATAAAAAGTTTTTGAAAAAAATGTTTATAGTAGGATTGATCAAGGGAGGAGAATGAATAAATGCGTGTTCTGTGGGTGGTTAATACCTTGCTAAATGATATTAAAAATTATTTGGGAATAAATAACTTATATGGTGGTGGGTGGATGGAGGCATATTTGTCTCAGTTAAAAAAGCATAACATTGAGATTTCCATAGTGACCCCTTATGATTGTGATGAAATTAAAAAGATTGAAATTGATAATGTAAATTATTATTTAATACCAGGTGGCGAGTTGGTAAAGTTAGGAAAAAAAATAATATTAGAGGACATTTGGAGTCAAGTCTTATTAAATACAAACCCTGATATTATACATATCCACGGAACTGAATATGCCCATTCTATTAGTTTATTTAATGTTCGAGGTAAAATACCAATAGTCACATCAATACAAGGCCTATTGAGCGTTTATGAACGGTATTATTTTGGTGGTATTGATAAAAAGACAATACTCAAATTTACAGCTATAAAAGATGTTTTGAAAAATACTACGATATTTTCTCAAAAGAAAGAATTTATGAGAAGATCATTTTTTGAAAAAACTATAATCAATAAGTCAGATGCGATAATCGGAAGAACAGATTGGGATTATTCTAACGTAAAGGAGATTAAGAATGATTGCATATATTATACATGCCATGAAAGCTTAAGAAAGCATTTTTATTTAGCTGATAAGTGGGATGTATCAAATATTGAAAAAAATTCAATTTTTCTTTCTCAAGCAACTTACCCAATAAAAGGATTTCATTTTTTAATTAAAGCAATAAATTTGTTGAGAAATGATTTTCCAAACATTAAGTTGTATGTAGCAGGCTCAGACATTTATTCTACTACTAATTTTCTTAGAACAAATTCATATGCACGTTATATAAAAGGCCTTATTGAGGATTATTCATTAAAGGATAACATAGAATTTTTAGGTATAATAGACGAAAAACAGATGGCGGAGATACTAAGAAAAGTAAATGTTTTTGTACAAAGTTCAGCAATAGAAAATAGCCCTAATGCATTAGGAGAAGCACAGTTAATTGGTACACCTTGTGTTTCTTCATTTGTTGGTGGGGTCTCCAATATGATAAATCATAGATTTTCAGGAATGCTTTATAACTACCAAGAGTATGCCGTTTTAGCTTACTATATTTCTGAAATATTTAATGATGATAAATTTGCGGACATATTATCCAAAAATGGCATTAAAGTAGCAACAAAAAGACATGATGAAGTTACAAATGGTATGCAATTAATTAACATTTATAAAAATTTAATCGATTGTAGTGAGCACACAAAACATTGATTTGGTAACAAGTTACATTATGTTGAAGAATTATAAACTAAATAGTTTTGTTTATTTAATTCGCGAAAATATTTACAAGTAGGAAGGAAGTGCAGAATATGTGGTTAAAATTAATTTTAGCTGGCACTAAAAATGAAATTATTAAAAAAATCGGAATTCAAAAGAAGCCAACAGTTATTAATTATTCTGTTACAAATAGATGTAATTGTAAATGCAAAATGTGTAATGTTTGGGATGATAAGTACCATTCCCAGAAAGAACTTAGTCCAAAAGAAATCGGAGATATTTTATCTTCTGAATTTTATAGTACAGTTAATCACATTGGATTGAGTGGAGGTGAACCGTTTATTAGGGAAGATATTATTGATATAGTTGATAGTATTACTAAAAACACAAAAAATTTAAAAAGTTTATCGTTTATCTCAAATGGAACTCTTGAAAAGAGAATAATAAGTTCTCTTCCTCATATTATCAATATATGCAAAGAAAGAAATGTTTTATTTGCAATTTCTTTTTCTTTGGATGCAATTGGGGATTTACATGATGAAATTCGGGGTCACAAAGGTGCATTTTTAAAATTAGAAAAACTATTAGATAAATTAGATGATCTTAAAATAGATTATAATTTCTCTACAACCATTGTAAAGCATAATATAGATGATTTATTTAATGTTTTAAATTATTCAAAAAGTAGAGGGAAGAAAGTTTATTTTAGATTAGCATCGAAGATTGATCGATTGTACAATTCTGAATTGGTAGGTAACTTTAGTTTTTCAATTGAGGAGAAATACAAAGTTGCTAAATTTTTTGAAAGTATAATGGTTAATTATGAGACGATACCAACAAGAAAAATGTTATATTTTTCATTAATGAAAAAGCTAACAACGAAAACGAACTATAAGAGCAAAAGTGGATGTTTATGGCAAAATCAAGGAATATCATTTGATCCATCAGGAAATTTTCATTATTGTTTTGTTAAAAGCCCAGCTCTTGGAAATGTGTTGAGTAGGGAGTCAAAAGCAATATATAAAGAAAATAAATCCATTCTTCGGAATATAGTAAAAAATGAGTGTGATGAGTGTCACCATGATTACGGCGGGATAGATAGCCCTACATTAATATATGATTATTTAATGTATTCGATGGAAAAAATATTTCGTTATAAAATTTTAAATAAATTTGTTATGTTATCATCAACAATTTTAACACCTTTACTAAAAAATATTAAACCGAAAGTTCGATTTCAAGATAGTGCATATATTACAGGATGGTATGGCACAGAAACTTTAGGAGACAAAGCCATATTAGCAGGTATTATAAGTGTATTAAAAGGAATTAACCCAAACACTCATTTTACAATATCTTCATATGTTCCATACCATACTGAGGAAACGATGCTCTCAATTTCTGCAAATTCGTATGATGTAATAGGGAAAAAGCTCAAAGATAAAGTAAAGAAAATAAAGAGAAGTCAGGTTGTTATTTTTGGTGGGGGACCATTAATGGATATTGAAGATGTAAATGACGTGCTTTTTGAGTTTATATTAGCGAAAATCTTGAGAACGAAAACGGTTGTTTTTGGAGCAGGTATTGGGCCAATTAAGGATTTACAAATTAAAAAGATTGTTAAAAGAATATTTCAGTTATCAGATATAATTGTTCTGAGAGATGAAAAAGGAAGTTTGAAATATAGAGAACTTATAGATGGATTAAATTATAAAGTAATAATAGATCCATCTGTAGTCTATCTAAGACAAAAGTTGGACTCACAAACAAGCGAAGATTATGTATTAATGTGTATTAGAGATTGGCCAGAAGTTTATTGTGGCAAAGATAATGACTATAGTCTTGTAAAAAAAAGTTTTGAAGATTCTATAGTTAATATTATAAATAGGTTAATTAAGAATGGAGAGAAAATACTTTTGTTCCCTATGCATACATATCATGTTGGTGATGATGATAGATATTTTTTTAACCGGATTTCTAAGTTGGTTCAAAGTGATCAACTTATAATATATAACAAAGATTATAATCTTAATGAAGGTATAGATGTATTTAATTCGGCAAAAGCTATTGTAGGCATGAGGTTTCACTCTGTAGTTTTTGGTAATGCATTGGGGAAACCTACAATAGCTTTAGATTATGATACTAATAAAGGTAAAATATTTGGTTTTGTATCTATTATTGAAAAGGAAGAAAGTTACTTTAACATTAATGAGATCGATGAATTAAAACTTGTGGATGTGTTTTATAATTTAGTAGAAAAGCATATAGAGTCTTATAATAAAACAGCAAAAATTTTAGATGAAAAAGTAATTGAATTAGATAGTTACATTAGAAATAATATATAGTAGGGAAAATATGAAATTGGATACATCTGAAGAAATAAAAAATTTAAAATTAAACATACTTAAATCTGGTGTGTGGTATTCTGTAGGGAATATACTCAATATTTTACTTGGGTTGATTAAATTGTATATCATGGCAAAAATTTTTGATCCCAAAGAATATGGGATTTATAGTATTACATTGATGATGATGACTTTAGTTCAAAGTTTTACAACTATTGGTGCTCGTGATTATCTTATTAGGGAGGCCTACCCTAATGAAAAAACAATAACAACAGCGTTTACAATAGATTTAATTAGGGGATGGGTTGCTTTTTTTATTATGTTTATTATTGCCTTACCTATAAGCAAATTATATGAAGAACCAATACTTGCTCAATATTTATCAACAGTAAGTTTATCATTTTTGTTTATTGCATTTAGAAACATAAATATTTACAAATTATACTCTGAATTTCGAGGTAGACACACTTTTTTAGTTATGCAGTTTCCAATAATAGTAACGAATGTGTTAATTATAGTTGTTGCTATTATCTACAAGAATATATTTTTGGTTGTAATATTAAATGTTGTAACTGAACTATTAATAACTGTGTTTTCGTATTTGATATATTTCCGAAGGCCGAAAATCTGGATATATAAGAAAGAATTTAAAAACTTGTTTTCGTTTTCAGCTCAATTATTCTTAATGACAATACTTGCTTATGCGCTTAGGCAAATAGATTATTATTTTGTAAGTTTTTATTTTGGATTAGAAGTATTAGCTTTGTATACATTGGCTTTTAGAATAATGAATATTATCACTGAAAGTATTTTGCCTGTTGTTATGAACATATTTTACCCATTGATATCCAAATCTACAGAGATAAAGAGAAGAGAGTATATAAAATATTTGATTAATGGAATATTAGCTTTCTTTATTTTATTCGGAATTAACGTTTATTTATATATGGATGAGTTGATTTTTTATGTTTTTAAAGATAAGTGGAATGGGTTGTATGATCTATTATTATTTTTTGTTGTATATTCTATGGTGAGAGCGTTGTTATCGGTCATAGGATTGAATCTGAAAGTGAATAATAAGTTGAAGTATGAGAATTACAGTTCGACAATAGAGATGATTGCAATAGGGGTACTTATTTATCCGCTATCATTTTTATACGACATATATGGTGTGGCGATTTCTATTACAATAGCGTTACTTATTAGGTTTATTATGATAAATAGCATATCAAGCAAATTATTCAACATTAATTTAATGAAGATGATAATGAAAAAAGATATTTTATTATTTGCTATTTTATCTATGACAATTAATATAATGGTAGTGAAATTATTTGATATGAGTAATATTCTCTACACTATTCTTCCTATACTTACAAATTTAGGTATTGTTAGCATTTTTACATGTTTGTTTATATGGTACAGGATAAAATCCTCAAAATAGAATCTGTTTTTTTTAATAGGCTAAAATGATATCTCAGTTAGTTTTAAGTATTAAGATATGAATTAAGGAGGTGTTCGATATTTTTAAGAGGATCTATAAAAAGTGGATTGTGAGAAAAATTCTCAAAGAAAAAAACACTAAAATCTTAACTGCAGAAATCCCATTAAATGTTATTAAAAATAATATAGGAAGAAATTGTGTATTAAATGAGGAAGTTAAAATCTACAAAGAGACGGTAAGAATAGGAGATTTTACGTATATTAATGGAGGTAAACTATTTTATGCTCAAATTGGAAAGTTTTGCAGTATTGGTTATAATGTATGTTTAGGAAGTGGCGAGCATTTCACTGATTTAGTATCAACATTTCCATTAAAAAATAAAGTAGCAAAGATTCCAGGCTTAGTAGATTTTCCGAAGCAAATAGATTGTATAATTGAAAACGATGTTTGGATAGGCAATAATGCTATTGTTAAGCAAGGTGTTACTATTGGAAGTGGGGCAATTATAGCTAGTGGAGCTATTGTTACTAAAGATGTAGAACCATATTCTGTAGTTGCAGGTATACCTGCAAAGACCATTAAACATAAATTTTCTGATGAAATTACTAAGAAACTTTTATCAATACAATGGTGGGATTGGGATATATCAAAAATTGAAGAAGTGGCAAAAAATAATGGATTCGATGATGTGGAGAAATTTGTTAATCTCTATTATCAGTAATGTATTTTGGTAATGAATAATTATAATCTAAGGATAATGATTAAGGGATATATAAAATTAGAAAAGAAATGACGGCCTCTGTACCAGACATGAAGAAATAAAGATATGCTTTTGGGCTAAAAAATTGAAGACAATAGAAGAATTAGATATGGTTGATTGTGTTACATGTTAGATGTAGAAATAATAGATATGAATCCTGATGCAAAGAAACAGCTCAGGAGATACAGATAGGATTAGTATAATTGCACAATTTGAGTTAATAGATTTCCATAATTTCATATTTAGTTATTTCACATATTAATTGATAGTGGTGTTTAAACGAAGAAGTCTGTGTTTAGACAAATAAATTCTGAATGAGTGTAATAATTGCAGAATTTTAAGGAATATTAGGAATCTCTAATTTGGAAAGAATTGGTTAGGAGGTTTTGGAAATTTTATTTTAAATATAGGAGGTGTTCAATAGGTGCCAATATTAGTAACTGGAGGAGCTGGCTATATAGGCAGCCATACTGTAAGATATTTTCAAAAACAAAGTGAAGAAATTATTGTTGTAGATAATTTGCAAAGTGGACATAAAGCATCCATTGATGTTGAGTATTTTTATAAGATTGACATTAGGAATAAAGAAAAACTGGATAAGGTATTTAAAAACCATAATGTTGAAGCGGTAATTCACTTTGCTGCGAACTCCCTAGTTGGAGAGAGTATGGAAAAACCATATGAATACTATAATAACAATGTTTATGGTATGATGTGTCTACTTGATGTGATGAAGAAAAACAATGTTAATAAAATTGTATTCTCATCATCAGCTGCTACGTACGGAGAGCCTAAAAGTATTCCAATAAAGGAGACTGATGAGACTAATCCAACAAATACTTATGGTGAGACTAAACTTGCCATGGAAAAGATGATGAAATGGTTTGACCATGCTTATGGTATAAAGTATGTGTCTCTCAGATATTTCAATGCAGCAGGAGCTTATGATACTGGTGAAATAGGTGAAGATCATTATCCTGAGACACACCTGATCCCTCTTATTCTCCAGGTAGCACTTGGAAAACGTGATAAAATTTATGTATTTGGAGATGATTATTCAACAGTGGACGGCACATGTGTGAGAGATTATATACATGTCATGGATCTTGCTTCAGCTCATTATAAAGCGTTTAGATATTTGAGGAATGCTAATGACAGTGACATATTTAACCTTGGAAATGGTAATGGTTATTCAGTGGAACAAGTTATAGAGACCACAAGAAGAGTGACTGGACATAAAATTCCAGCAAGGGTGAAAGAAAGACGAGAAGGAGATCCAGCAGTATTGATAGCATCATCAGAAAAAGCTAAGAGCGTGTTAGGCTGGAGACCTATGTTTGATTCGCTTGAAAAGATTATTGCTGATGCATGGAGTTGGCATTCAAATAATCCAGAAGGATATAAGAAATAGAAACTTACCATCTAAATTTCAATAAATATACAAATTTTTTTTAATAATTTGTATGAGTAGTAGAAATTGAAAAAGTCAAGTAGAGTTAAAAATGAAAGCCTAATATAAAATGATATTAAATAAAGTAGTTAAAATTTGAACGTCCATTTTTAAATTTACTTATATACTACATGAATAGAAGAAAATGAAAATGTCTAGTAGAATTCATATATTAAACTAGTATAAAATATTTTTAAATAGAATAGTTCAAATTTGAACATATAATTTTTAATTTATTTTATAGATTATATGACTAGTAGAAAATGAAAGTGTATAGTAGAATTGAATATTAAAGGATACAATAAAAACATTTTTTATTAACATTATACAAAACAAAAACAAACCCCTTGTTATTTATTTGAAGTTTAAGGAGCTATACCCAAGGTTAAAAGATATCTAAAAATATTTTCAGCTGCAATTTTAGCAGCTGTTTTTGTATTTAATAATTTAGGTTTATATTTTTGGTAAGCGCTTGATAAGACCGCGTATGGAAATATTAAATAAATGATGAGATAATAGTCTAAATTAAAGTAATTAAAGTTTTTCGAGTAACTCTAAAAACTTTAATTGGAGGAGTAGACTATGAATACCCGAAAGATAGATAGTGAAATTAAAATTAACCAATGGATCGAGATAATACGAGAATGTCGTAGTAGTGCCCAGCCTGTTAGGTCCTGGTGTATTGAACATGATGTTAATGAAAAAAGATACTACTACTGGCTTAGAAAAATTAGAGAACAAGCATGTAATAGTATAGAGTATCCAGTTTCAACAGATGAAAACAAATGTGAATTTGCACAAATTCAGCCTACCATTCCATATCAACAAGCTGTTCCAACAATTAAGCTTCACATAGGTAAAATCATTGTAGATATTTCAGATGGTATGTCACAGGATACAATATCTTACGTATTGAATGGAATTAGAAATATATGCTGAATTCATTTATTACCGGAGCTGAAAAAATAATCATTGCATGTGGCTGGACCGATTTTCGAAAACAGTCAAATAGCTTAGTTCAGATGGTTCATGGCTCCTTTAATATTGACCCGTACAATGATAGCTATGTTTTCATTTTCTGTAACCGGAAAAGAGATGGAATTAAGGTGCTGAGATATGATAAAAACGGATTTATACTGGCACACAAGAAATTGTTAGACAAAATGAAATTTCAGTGGCCCAAGGATTCTGAAGAAGCGAGAGAAATAACAAGTCAGCAAGTAATATGGTTGCTGCAGGGGTTAAGCATTGAACAGAAAAAAGCACACACAGAAGTAAAACTGAATACAGTTAACACATGTTTTTAAATCAATAAAATGTTGAAAATTCAACTAATTTATTGATTTTTTTGTTGCAATTTAGTGTATTTTTTGGTATAATAAAAGAGTGATAAAAATTGAAATTGCAAAGGTTTGGAAAGTTTGAAATGACTAATAACATAGATGAAATTCAAAAGCTAATAGAAGAAAAAGACTTGCTAATAAAAGAGCAAAAACAACAGCCGTGCCTGGCACTAACTTACTAACTTATTTTGAGTGTTGGAATTTCAATAGTTTTTAAGAACAGCATCAGTGTCAGTGTATATACATTGACACTGATGCTGTTTATGCTTTATGAAAAATTATGGCGGCTAACGCTCATCAAGATTAACTATTTCTTTGCTTTTTGTTCTGTTCTATACATGTTTCTATTTCTTTTAGATTCTCTAAGCTTAATTTACTATAATTATTGAGTAACTTTTCTGGATTTTTAATTTCGCTTCTTCCTAACAAATAATCTGTTGAAACTTCAAAATAATCTGCAAGCTTATTGATAATATCATATGGTGGAAACCTTTCACCTAATTCGTAAAAGGAAACCATTTTGGGGGTTAATCCTAAATAGTTTGACAATTCATTTTGTGTTATTCCTTTTTCTTGCCTTAATTTTCTTATTATTTTTCCAACCATTGATAACACCTCTTTGATTCATTATACTTGTAGTTAAAAGCATTGACAATGTACTTAAAGTACAGTACAATAAGTACATATAAATCGGTTTATGAAATATTTTATACAGATGAGGTGAAATTATGAGTCAAGATGGAAAAAGAAACAAAACTTTATGCTTTAGTGGACACAGAACTGAAAAACTACCGAAAAGTGAGAAGAAATACATTAAATTAATATTGGACTTGCATATGGAAATTGAAAATGCAATATCTGAAGGTTATGACACATTTATGTTTGGAGCTTGTTATGGGTTTGACTTAATTTGTGCAGAGCAGGTTTTAAAGCGTAAACAAATAGTTCTACATACAGATCCATTAAGTATAAAACTTATTGCTGTAGTTCCATTTGAAGATCAAGCAGCTCGATGGAAGGAGCAGGATAGGGAAAAGTATTTTAATATTTTGTCCAAATGTGATGAAGTAATTACATTGAATAAACAGTATAAAAGTGGATGCTATTATGAAAGAAATAGGTACATGGTTGATAATAGCAGTAAATTGATTTATTATTATAACGGAAGTGGTGGTGGAACAAAATATACTGTTGAATATGCAGAAAAACAATCGTTGCAGGTAGTAAATTTATGCAATTCGCATGTTGAAACTAATTTAAAAGTGAACGCTAATTTATTGACCTAATTTTCGATGAGCGTAGAGCTGTCATGCCTATTCATAGTACAAAACTAAGCTTTTGCGACAAAAATCGGAAGTTATAGCTTATTAATAAAGAAAAATAGTTTATAAAATGGGAAAACACTTGTTCGTATATTTAATGTATGATAAGATACTATAAAGTTTATCTAAATATGCATGTTTAGTGTTGTTGAGAGCAGGTGATCTAAGTGATTGAAAGTAATCGAATAGAATTTAAAAAGGAATTAAATGATAGTTTAGAAAAAGAAGTTGTGGGGTTTTTAAATTATTCTGAAGGTGGAGAAATATATATTGGAATTGCTGATGATGGCTCAGTTTCAGGTATTGAAAACTCTGATGATATTCAAAAAAGAATAGTCGATAGGATAAAAAATAATATATATCCTTCAACGATGGGACTATTTGATGTAATTACTGTTAATATGGATAGTAAAGATGTTATTAAAATTATAATATCAAGTGGTCCTGAAAAACCATACTATATAAAAAAATATGGAATGTCCCCTAATGGTTGTTTATTAAGGGTAGGCACTACTGTTCAACAAATGACCATGGAAATGATTGATTCTTTATATTCTAGACGCATTAGAAATTCTTTGGGAAAACTTATATCACCTAGACAAGATTTAACATTTAAACAACTTAAGATATATTATGAAGAAAACGGTTATGATTTATTTGATAAGTTTTTAAATAATTTAGAATTATATACTGAAGATAATAAACTAAATTATGCAGCATATTTATTGGCCGATGATAATGGTATATCTATGAAAGTTGCTAAGTATTCAGGCATGGATAAAGTTAACTTAATTGAGAATGCTGAATTTGGTTATTGTTCATTGATAAAAGCAACAGAGAGTATCCTAAATAAATTAGATATTTAAAATGTTACAAAGACTGAAATTACATCAACAGTACGAAAAGAAAAGCGTCTTGTGGATCCTACAGCATTAAGGGAAGCTGTTATTAATGCAATAATCCACAATGATTATTCTAACGGAATACCTCCAGTTTTTGAAATCTTCTTAGATAGATTTGTGATTACTTCATCAGGTGGTTTACCACAAGAATTAAGTCAAGAAGAGTTTTTTGATGGTATTTCTGCACCTAGGAATAAAGAACTTATGAGGGTATTTAAAGACGTTAAATTAGTTGAACAACTTGGATCTGGTGTTCAAAGAATATTAAAAGTATACGATAAAAACATATTTAAATTTAGTCCTAATTTTTTAAAAGTTAGTTTCCCTATAAAGAATGTCCGTGAGAATGTCCGTGAGAATGTCCGTGAGAATGTCCATGAGAAAATTAAGCTTAATAATACCCAAAAGAGTATTATAAATATTATTAAGCAAGACAAGTATATAACTCAAGCAGAGATAAGTGAAAAATTGAATAAAACGACAAGGACAATAAGAAGAAATATGAAAATGCTCCAAGATAAAAAACTTATTGCTCGAATTGGTTCTGATACATCTGGCTATTGGGATGTCATACATAAAGCTGATGAATAAAGAATCGGTAATAGCTGACATGCCAGTCACTAACATTCTAACATATTCGTGTGCTGGAGATTCAATGTTTTTTGATAGCACAGTTCAGGGAAATGCATATTTTGCGATTAATATAGCATTGATTAAAATAGCACCTTAATGGTGCTTATTTACTTTAGCTAATTTTAAGTAAGGATATTAGTTATTACAAAATTTGCCAATTATTGTTGATTTATATATAAAAGTTATATATAATGGTACATGGGAATACGTTATCGGAGGTACTGATGGGGAGAAAACCAAGGATAGAATTTAACGGTGCGATTTATCATGTCATACAAAGAGGCAATAATAAGGAATATATTTTTAGAAAAGCTGATTATAAAAAATATTTCTTAAACAAAATCAAAGAAATTAACGAAATAATGGATTTTAAAATATATGGTTACGTATTAATGGATAATCATTATCATATTATTATTAAATGTTATGAAGATGGTATCAGCCGCATTATGCACAAAATTAATAATGATTTTAGCAAATATTTCAATTGTTCAAACCATAGGTCAGGGCATGTTTTTCAAGAAAGGTTTAAAGGAATTTTAGTTAAGGATGACAAGTATTTACTGTCTTTGTTAAGATATGTTCATCAGAATCCCGTAAAAGCGAATATGTGCAATAGGGTTTCGGATTATAAATGGAGTAGCGATTATTTATACCGTAATAATAAACAAAAGCAATTTGTTCACATTGATTTTATATTAAACATTTTTTCATGCGACAGAAATAAAGCCATTGCTGAGTATATAAAATTTATGGATGCTGATGAAATGGAAGAAAGTGCAGAATTTGAATACACTGATATAATAGGTGATGTAAAAATCCAAAAAAAAGAAACAGAAATTCTTTCTTTAGATGATATATTAAATGAAGTTACAGAAAATAATGAAGAGTTGATTTGTAAGATAAAAAACGGCTCAAGGGTTAGAGAACTTACTAATTATAAGAAATTATATATTCAAAAAGCTTTATCATATAAATATTCTATGAATGAAATTGGCAATAATATTGGAATCAGCGATGCAGCTGTATGCAAATTAGCTAATAAGGAGTAGAAAATAAAATGGCTTCAATTGTAAAAAGTTGTGCAATATCTGGTGTGGATGGATATATTGTTGATGTAGAAACTAAGACGATAATTGGACAACCTTTGATTTCTATAGTAGGCCTTGGTGATACTGCAGTAAAAGAAGCAAGGGAAAGGGTTGAATCTGCTATAGTTGATGCTAAATATATTTTTCCTGAAATGAAAATCGTAATAAACTTAGCTCCAAGCGATTTGAAAAAAAGCGGATCTCATTTTGATTTGCCCATAGCA
>JAEZGU010000004.1 GCA_023416855.1 Bacillota bacterium | reverse complement strand
CCTTTATACAGTGCTAATATAAATACTTAGTCGTCTAACTAATTGGAGGTTGAATAATGACTAGTTTAGATAGAGATTCATTATATTATGTATTTTTAGAGATTTTAAGGCTTCATTATCAACGTACTCATGTATTGCTTGATAAAATTGGTGTTTATCCGGGACAGCCGCCCTTATTATTTATATTAAATAAAAATGATGGTTTAAGTCAAAAGGAAATAGCTGAAAAGATAGGTATCAAAGCTTCTACCATAACAGTAATGTTGAAAAGAATGGAAAGCGGAAATCTTATATTTAGAAAGCAAGATGATGCAGATCAAAGAATTTCAAGAGTGTTTCTGACTGATGAAGGAAGGCACTTGTGTGAAAAATCATTGGAAATTACTAAGGCACTTCAAGATGAATGTTTTGGAAACTTCACTGAAGAAGAAAAGGTGATTTTTAAAAAGATGTTATCCAAAATGCGCGATAATCTTAAAAAGGAAGTATAGTTCAAGGAGGGTTTATGTTAAAAATATTTAAAGAATTCAAACCTTTTGTTTTATTTATTGCTGTCATTGTTGCACTATTATTTCTTCAGGCAAGTACTGAATTAGCATTGCCTGATTACATGTCAAAAATAGTTAATGTAGGAATTCAGCAAAATGGTATAGAAAATGCAGTGCCTGAAGCAATGAAGGAAAGAGAAATGAATTTAATTAGGATTTTCTTAAATGATGATGAGAAAAACTTAGTTAGTAACAGTTATATATTGGTTAACTCAAAAAGCTTAACAGAACAATCATATAAGAAGTATCAAAAAAAGTTTCCGATTTTAGAAAGTGAAAATTTGTATATTTTAAATACAAACACATCAAAAGAAGATATTGAAAATATGAATTTGTTCTTGGGTAAGGCTATACTTATAGCTGGTGCTATAGATGGCAAAAATTCAAATCAATTAAGTAATATGGGTAATAATCCATTTGCAAATATGCCAAAGGGAACAGATCCACTTGTTGCCTTACAAAACATGCCAAAGGAACAAATAGAAGCAATTAAAATTAAAATTGATGAACAGTTTAAAAGCATGCCGGATTCGATTATAAATCAGGCAGCTATCAGTAATATAAGAGCACAATATGAAGACATGGGATTTAATATTAAAAACAGTCAATCAAAATATATAATTTATATTGGCGGAATAATGCTTCTTATATCATTAATAAGCATGGCAGCTTCAATATCTGTGGGATTTTTGTCAGCACGTATTTCAGCAGGACTTGGTAGAAATTTAAGAGAAAAGTTGTTTTCTAAAGTAGCCGCATTTTCAAATAATGAATTTGATGAATTTTCAACTGCATCTTTAATTACAAGAAGTACCAATGACATACAGCAGGTGCAGATGTTTACCATGCTTATGCTAAGAATGGTATTCTACGCACCTATACTTGGAATAGGAGGTGTAATAAGAGCACTTAGAACAAATGTATCCATGGCATGGATAGTTGCTGTAGGTGTTGTGGCTATTTTAATATTGATTGGGTCTTTATTCTTTATAGCTATGCCAAAGTTTAAAAAGGTACAGAAGCTAGTTGATAAGGTTAATTTAGTAATGAGAGAATCGTTAAACGGCATGATGGTAATCAGGTCCTTTAACACTCAAAGATACGAAGAAAGTAAATTTGATAATGCTAATAAAGATTTAACAAAAACAAATCTATTTGTTTCTAGAATGATGACATTAATGTTTCCAACAATGAATATTATCATGAACGGAATTATTCTCTTAATTGTATGGGTAGGCGCTCATGAAATAGAAAATGCACATATTCAAGTTGGAGATATGATGGCATTTATGCAATATGCAATGCAAATAATCATGTCATTCTTAATGATATCTATGGTTTCAGTGATTCTTCCAAGAGCTTCAGTATCAGCACAAAGAATAGGTGAAGTTCTAGAAAAGGATTTATCTATAATTGATCCAAAAGAGCCAAAGAAACTCTCAGGAAAAAACAAAGGGTTATTGGAATTTAAAAATGTAGGTTTTAAATACAATAATGCAGAAGAATATGTTTTAAAAGACATTAATTTTACTGCAAACCCTGGAGAAACAACAGCCTTCATAGGAAGTACAGGAAGCGGAAAGTCAACTTTAATTAACCTGATACCAAGATTTTATGATGTAACAGAAGGCCAAATTCTTATTGACGGTGTTGATATCAGAAACATCATGCTAAGTGATTTAAGAGAAAGAATAGGATTTGTTCCCCAAAAAGGCGTATTATTTTCAGGAACATTTGAAAGCAATTTAAAATATGGTAAAAATGCATTTGCAATTAAGGAAGAAATAGATAGGGCAATAGAAATTGCTCAAGCAAAAGAATTTATTGACAATAAAGAGCAAGGTATCTTAGCTGATATATCTCAAGGTGGTACTAATGTTTCAGGTGGTCAAAGACAAAGACTTTCAATAGCAAGAGCACTAACAAAGGAATCAGATGTATTAATATTTGATGATAGTTTCTCAGCACTTGATTTTAAAACTGATGCAGCATTGAGAAAAGCCATAAGTCAAAACTTAAAAAACAAAACAATATTAATTGTTGCCCAAAGAATAAATACCATAATGAATGCCGAAAATATTGTAGTTTTGGATGAAGGCAGAATAGTTGGAATCGGAACTCACAAGGAGCTTTTGAAAGATTGCAATGTTTATAAACAAATTGCTCTATCACAATTATCAGAGGAGGAGCTTGCAATATGAGTGAAAGAAATAATAGAAATCAAAGACCAGGAATCGGCATGGGCCCAATGGGCAGAGGACCAATGGGCGCAGGCGGATTTGAAAAGCCTAAGGATTTTAAAGGAACATTTAATAAGCTTTTAAAATATTTAAAACCATATTCATTAAAACTTATATTAGTTATTGTTCTTGCAATAGGCAGTACAATTTTTGCGATTTTAGGACCCAAAATACTTGGCAAGGCTACCACGGCAATATTTGAGGGATTAATTTCTAAGGTTTCAGGTGGTTCAGGTATAGATTTTGATTATATATTAAATATAATTATAACCTTAATAACACTTTATTCTATATCTGCTGTATTTTCTTATATACAAGGTTTTGTTGTAACAGGTATTGCTCAAAAAGTATCATATAATTTGCGAAAAGATATATCTAACAAAGTTAATAGGCTTCCCCTTAAGTATTTTGATTCAATAACTCACGGAGATGTATTATCAAGAGTAACCAATGATGTAGATACGGTAAGCCAGTCTTTAAATCAAAGCATGAGCCAAATTATAACATCAACAACAACAATAATCGGTGTATTAATAATGATGCTATCAATATCATGGCAAATGACAATTGCAGCATTGTTAATATTGCCTTTATCAATGATAATAGTTATGACAATAATAAAAAAATCACAAAAATTCTTTAAAGCACAACAAGAATCATTGGGTAAAGTAAACGGTCATATTGAGGAAGTATATGGTGGACATAATAT
>JAEZGU010000045.1 GCA_023416855.1 Bacillota bacterium | reverse complement strand
ATTTGTTGAAGGTGCAAAAGAATGTGGATTGGAAATATTGCCTTACAGAGACGGATTTTTTTTAAGCATACCTACTAGCAAAGCAAAGGAAGCTTCAGCTGAATTAATTAAAGAAAACTTATTCGTAGTTCCTTTGAAGAAGGGTTTAAGATTTGCGGTATGTGCAGTTGCTGAAGATAAGTGCAGAATTGCTCCTTCTAAAATAAAAGAAATTTTAGACAGCTTAAAATAAATCTAATAAAAATAAACACCAAAACTATGGTGTTTATTTTTTTATATTCTAATATTATTGGTTATTAAGAAGCTTTTCTGATTTTGCTTTCCATTTTCCTGACATATAGTATGGCCCTGATAACAAGAGCCAAAATAGCCAACCTACTACATAACTTAAAAACATATATTCTTTTCCAAATTTTCCTGCAATATAATATGCTGCAGGGATTCTTCCCAACCAAAGGGATACTATTGCACCTATCATTTGTACAACTGATTCGCCTGCTCCCCTTATTACTGCATTTATTGTAAACACTATAGCTAATACCGAAATAAATGGCATAACATTATTCAAATATATCATACCCGCTTCAATTACAGCAGGGTCAGAATTAAATAGCCCCAATATTGTTGGTCCAAATGGAATAATCACTAAACATAAAACGCAAACAATTACAGAAAGAATTACTGCTGTTACAGTTCCTTGGTGAACTCTGTCCATTCGCTTAGCTCCAATATTCTGAACTGTAAAAGTGGTTACCGCATTACTGAAGCTTTGTATTGGCATAAATGCAAATGTATCAATTTTATTTGCTGCATTAAAGCCTGCAATAAAATCAGAACCATAACCATTAACCAATGATTGAAGACTCATAATTCCTATTGAAAACAAGGTTTGCTGTATTCCTGTAGGTAATCCCAGCTTAACAATTTTCTTAAAAATTACTTTATCAAAATGAAACTTTAAAATTGAAAATCTTAAAATCTCATATTTATTTCTCATATAAACAATGCCAAATATCCATGAAGCTGTCTGTGCAATTATGGTAGCTATTGCAACTCCAGCCACATTCCAATGAAATACAATTACAAACAATAAATCTAAAATTATATTTATTAATGTTGCAATTGAAAGAAATAATAGCGAAGACTTGCTGTCACCGAATCCCTGAAGTATCCCTGCATTAACATTGAAACCAAAAGAGCCTATCATACCTCCAAATATTATCATCATATATGTCTTTGCCATCGGCAGTGCATCTATAGGCGTGTTAATTAATAATAATATGGGTTCCGATAAAAATATTCCAATTATAGTAATAGGTATTGAACCTAATATCATTGCAGTATATATAGTTTGTGCTGTTTTCTGGACATTTTCCATGTCGCCAGCACCAATGTACTGAGAAATTAAGATTGTTGCTCCAATACCTAATCCAATAAACATTGCTGCCATCATGAAAATTATAGGAAATCCAGTTCCTACAGCCGCTAATGCCAATTTACCAACATAATTTCCTACCACTATGCTGTCAACCATATTGTATAATTGCTGAAAAACATTGCCAATAAGCATTGGAAATGCAAAAGTAAGTATTATTTTAAGAGGGCTTCCCTCTGTCATATTGTTGATAGATATAGTATTATTCTTCTTTTCCAATAAATCACCTCCTTGATTTGCACAGTATAGTATACCATTATTTTATATAAATACAATATCAAACTGTGTATAAAAAAAAGAGATTTCTCTCTTTTTTTAGTTTATTCATATTCATACATAAAATCTTTAACTCGAATATAACTGTTTTCATCACCTATAAAATAAAAAATATCATTTTCTTTGAATTCTGCATATGGACCAGGCGAGAGGTAAATATTATCATCTCTTTTTATTGCAATTATAGTAGCATTTGTATTCTGCCAAAAATTTACTTCAGATGCTGATTTACCTAAATACTTTGAAGCTTTTGTAATCTTCATTTCAAATGGCACAAATGGATTTGTAGCCTGAAATCGTTGAGTATTTTCAAATAATAAATCAAAATTGCTTTTTAAATTTTCTATTTCTTTCTTTTGGTTTTCCAGCCCATTATTTATTTCTGAAATTATTGACTTTACTGTTTGTTTACCACTAAAGTTTCTTATATACTTAACTGCATTTTCATAAGATTTTATGGTAACGCCGCTACCTTTCATAGTATCTACAATATCTAGGTCCGAAAGAATATTTATTGCCCTCCTTGCTGTTTCAGGGGAAACATTATATCTGTTTGCAATAGATGACCTTGCATATATTTTTTCTCCAACCACTAGATTATTTTCTACTATTCTTGAAGCTATATCCAAGGCAATTTTTTGATATACTGAGCTTTTAATTTTTTCACCCATATTTTCTTCCTTTCAAATACTGTTAATGATTATAATGTAGCATATTTTAAAAAATATTACAATTATTTACCTTATAGCATACACAACAAAAAACAGCATCACATTTAAGATGCTGTCTACTTTGATTACTAATCTATTAACCCTTGTGATTCAAGCCACTCTCTGGCAACTTCTTCAGGTTCTCTTTCATTAATATCGACTTCAAAATTAATCTTAGTCATTGTTTCTGTATCTAGCAACGTAGCTATCTTACCAAGTGTTTCCTTCAACTCAGGATTGTTTTCCAACAATTCCTTTCTAAGAACAGGAGAAGGATTATACACAGGGAAGAATGACTTGTCATCCTCCAAGTTTACCAAATCATATGCAGCTATACGACCATCAGTAGCAAATCCCATAGCAACATCAACCTGTTCTTCTTTTAATGTCTTATACATAATGCCTAAGTCCATTATTTTAATATCATCTTCGCCTTGTTTAAATCCATAATGTTCTTGTACTCCCGGATAACCGTCAGGTCGGATTGAAAATTCATGGTCTATTG
>JAEZGU010000030.1 GCA_023416855.1 Bacillota bacterium | reverse complement strand
CAAGGTGTCCGGATGCTCCGGTTTACTGTCCGGATAAAACCGGAATCGCCGTCCGGATGTGCCGGAATATGCATCCTATAATTCCTTCTTTTTTTGCAGCCTTATTTATTGCTTTGTGGAATAATTTTTTAAGTTGGATATATAAATATGAAAATGTTAAAGATTTTAATTCTGCTTTAGAAATACTTATCTTTGCAACATTATTTATTCTCATGGTAATTGGAATATATATAATGGTTTCATCTCTATATGTTTCGATAAGAGAAGAAATAATTGATAGTGAGCATAGAAAAATGAAATCACTATCAAGGTTATTAAAAGAGATTTGTGATGATAAGAAAATAGAAAAAAGAAGAAGTAATGGTATTTCAATTGATAATAATTCTATAAATTTAATTTAGTTAGAAGCGCCAATCACCTAACAACGCGCTTCCGTCGCGCGTCTGTGAGCGTTTTTTTTAGATATGCTTTGAAATTATTACATAAGTAATGGAGGGAAAATGCTAAATTCAATTAATGATTTACTTAAGATTTCAGTCGTTTCAGGTATAGTTTCATCAATAGCTATTTTTATATATCAGTCACTATTTAAGCATTGGCTTAGTAAAGACTTAGAAAAATACAAAAACACTTTAAATGAGGAGTTTAAAAGAAATGAAATTAAGTTTTCAAAATTACATAATGATAGAGCTGAAATTTTGAGAGAATTATATTCGAAACTCGTTGATTTGATTATAAATGCAAAAGATTTGATTGATGTTTGTAATGAATGTATTCAAATTTATAGTATAGAACAGAAGAAAGAACGAATAAATGCATATTACATTTTATATAAAGATTTTATTAATTTTACGGATAAGAACCGAATATTTTTTAATAAAAATATTTGTTCACTAATTAATAAAATTAAGAAAAGTCTATTAGTCCGTTTTAGTGAAAATGTTGACATAGATTTAGGCTTTGAATTGAAGGAAGAATACCAAACAAATCTTCAATACCAATATTGGGCAGAAACTTTGAATGATATTATTGATTTGGACTTGTCTAAATTAAAAAATGTATTAGAAGATGAATTCAGAGTTTTACTTGGAATTGAATGTTAGGGGTCAGCCATTCTTGGATAACTATAATATGTTAACTACAACTATAAAAAACACACTATTTTAGATACTACCCAATATTGATATAATGCCCACCATAAACCCCACCAAAAGAATATATTTTATTTAAACACTAGTATTTAAAGCGCTTATAAGGCTATATCTACTATTGAGTGGGAGTAAGAAAATTATATATAGGTAGTATCTGTAGTGACAGCTAGTCTGCGAGGCTAGCTGTCATTTTTATAGTATATGTATCCACAGGTAAAAGAATATTTTTTTATATTACGCAAAAAAGGTTGATATCACAATATTGCAATTGATGGATTAATTTATGTCAACTATTCTCTCACTTCTTTTACTATTAATATAATTTTTAAGAGAGTTATCCAATGTATTGAATTATTGTCTATTTGTTACGCTCCCATAATGTTTGAGTCTACATAAAATAAATACTTTCAAGTAGATTTGACCAAATGAAAAATTTCTTGATATTATTGTTTCATGAAAGTTATATAAGAAGAAACAATGGTTATTATCTTCAACTAATATGCGAGTTAATTCGCATATTGCGATATGGGTTTGACTGAATGTTTATGTTAGCATTAAGTTATCAATTTCAAGGAGGTCTAATTATGACGACAGTCAAACTTAAAATTGCAGAATTGAGGAAAGATAAAGGAATTGGACAACAGGAGTTAGCAGAAGTATTAGGTGTGTCCTTTCAATCAGTTAGCAAATGGGAAACAGGCATAAGTATGCCAGATATAACCTTGTTGCCAAGTATAGCTGAATATTTTAATGTTTCAGTAGATGAATTATTAGGTCTTAAACCACTACGTCAGAAAACTTACATACCAAGGGACTCAGATAAACGTGATAATTGGAATGGAGAAGCTGATACACTTTACATGAACAGAAAATACTTTTGGAATGATGACTACTTAAAATTTCTTGTAAAAAATGTTTGGCATATAGAATCGCCAATCGATTTTATAGAATTTAGATGTGGAGATGGTTACTTAGGAGCAAAATTACTTGAGTTCTTACCCAAGGGAAGTACCTATACAGTAGTTGATAACGAATTTTTTACGAATAGAGCTAAATTAAATTTTGCGAATACAGCGTTTGATGTGAAGTTCATAGTATCAGATATTTATTCACTAAAAGCAGATAAAATGTATGATATGGCTATCTGTCAGGTTGGTTTACGGCATATGAACAAACCGTTTGTAGCATTAAAGAAAATGGTGGATTTTATTAAGAAAGGTGGACTTATTGCATGTATAGATGTTAATAGGGAATTTGAAAATGATGGATTGTATATCGATGACAGTAATTATGACTACCTTTCTCTATGTACAGCATTCGATTTCCACAAAATATGGAGGAAAGAGCTTGAATTCGAAGGTACAGATTATGCAATCGGAATGCGGTTACCATTTTATATGCAACAGTTAGGCCTCAAGGATATTGATATACGTATGAATGATAGGGTTATGTATGTAAATTCAGATATGCCGGATTACCAAGAGAATGTACAAGATTTCATTAATATTCATGGGTTGGATAACTCTATTAGCTTGTCCAGTCGGGAAAACCTAATTGAAAGGTTTATGAGTAGAGGACTTGATAGAGCTGAGGCAGAAGCCTATTTTAAAATGAAATCGAAAATTGCAGAGTTTTTTCTAAATACTGAAAATAGAAAATCATTCTTAAAAGTTCACGGATTACTAATTACATATGGCAGGAAGTGAGTTAATCAGTAGGTAATCAATATAAAAACGCAACTGAAACAAATCCATATTTGGTTTAGTATAGCTAATAAGCAATTTTATACGATTATTAGTTTAATCGCCTTTGTAAGAGGGTGATTTTTTGGAAATAGAATAATGTTATGTATACCTTGTTAACCTTAGAAATTTCAGAAAACACAAAATTTGGGACACTCCCTGAAAAACCCTATCTTTATTTAGATGGAGAAGACAATTCCCCTTTAGCTGTTGACGCATTATAACCGACTTAAAGCTTATAAAAGCAAAATATTTTTTTGATAAGCAGGACTATATACAGAGTGGAAGAAAAAATATCATAGTAGAAAAATATTATGAAGAGAAAGAGGACATTGTTAAAGGGATTATTAAAGATTATTATTTTACGCTTCTATCTGAATTACATAAGAATCAAAATGATGGTTTTAGGAATCTTACATACTTGGAGTCATCCATAAATGAGGATTTGGGGATAATTAGTGGATTCCTACCGCAGGATATACAAAATTTTTAGTTTGTAAGACATGCAAAGGAATTACCTTATGATTAATAAAATCCTTGTATATGAATGTGAATTAATGATGGAACAATATTTGCTAAATGTCTGTTTTGGGATGATGTGACCTTACCCCGATTTGATGGACACACCGAATGGCTGGTATAATAAAACCAGTTGGAGGTGCCCATCATGAAACGTTATGATAGTAGTTTTAAAGAACAAGCAGTCCGTCTTGTTTCGGAGGAAGGTAAAAGTGTATCAAATGTGGCTAAGGAAATTGGAATCCACGAAAACACCCTGTACAAGTGGATTGACCAGTACAAAACTCATAAAGAGAATGCTTTTCCAGGTAGCGGCAATCTAAGACCTGAAGATGAAGAAATCAGGAAGCTTAAGAAGCGTGTTGCAGACCTTGAAATGGAGTCAGAAAGTACTGAAAAGCAATGGTTTTACAGCAAGTATGAGTCGCAAGGGTAACTGTTACGATAATGCCTGTATGGAATCATTCTTTGGAACTTTCAAAACGGAGCTTATTTACTTAACAAGGTTCAAAACAAGGGTTGAGGCCCGTCTGGCTATCTTTGAGAATATTGAAGTCTTTTATAATCGTATACGATTACATTCAAAGCTTGGCTATAAGTCGCCTGTGGAATTTGAAAAGCAAAACAAAGCTGCTTAAATAAAAATTAATAAGATACAAAGAAAAACGGAGAAATCCCGCCATTCTTTGTGTCTAATTTATCAGGGAAAGGTCAGTCTGTTTCACAATGTTCATAAAGTTTGTATCAGTATAACAATGTGAAGTAAATTAGGAGGATTGAAGTTGGATTATATTAAACAAATTCTTGATTTTAATGCAGCAAATTATCAAGAAGCACAAGACAAAAAGGTAATTCTTGATTATATAGAAAAATTCTCTGATAGTATTCTACTGAGAGAAAATGAATTTGCACATATCACAAGTTCTGGTTTTATAATGAATAGAGCACTAGATAAAGTTCTAATGGTTCATCATAATATACGTAATACATGGGCATGGACGGGAGGTCATGCCGATGGAGATACAGATTTTTTGCATGTTGCAATCAAGGAAGGGACAGAAGAAACAGGTATCAAGAATATAATACCACTTTCGAAAAATATAGCATCTCTTGATATTTTACCTGTATATGGACATGTAAAAAAAGGCAAATATGTTAGTGCACATCTTCACCTTTCAATAGCATATATTCTTATTGCAAGTGAGAAAGAAAAATTAGTAATAAATGAAGATGAAAATAGTGGTGTTAGCTGGTTCCCGATGGATAAATTTACTGAACGTAACTTCGACATATATGATATTTATTTATATAAAAAGCTCATTCAAAGGGCGAAACAAATAAACAATGATAGTGAGTTGATGTTGTAAACAGAAGCGATATATCTTAAAAATGAACTTTATAAAGAGGTCGGAACTTCGCATATTTTGTATATCAAAAAAGTCATATCAATAGGGAGACGATTTGATTGTGATGAGGTTCTGCTTGTTTTTTGATTACGCCAAGGAATCTTCCAGGATAGAGATACTCCCTGTAAGCTGTGGTAAACCATGTTTTTTATCAGAATAGATCAAAATACAAAAACCGTACAGAATAGGATCCCATTCTATACGGTTTCTTATTATCTATCGGTGGAAAGTAAGCTCGGAACATTACATCGCTGAGATTTTAAACCTCCAGTGCGGCAAAATATCCGTCCTCAATAGCGGTTGCTATATTTCCTACCTTAGCACAATCACCGACTTTTATCACATTGAACTTCTGCGCGAGCTTTTCATAAAGTGCGTTTTCTGGAACTGTACCAAATGCAAGAATAATGCTGTCGCAAGGTATGGAAACTGATTCATTGGTTTGGACGTTAACCGTTTCAGCACTGTTGCTCTTAAACTCTAAAATTTTGGTATCGGTATAAATCTTTGCACCAGACGAGTTAAGGATGTTTGTGATCGTCAGCATGGTAATAAGTTCTTCTTTGAGCGCGATAGCAGGGAGCATCTCGATGATGGAAACCTTGCAGCCGTTTTCAAGCAGATAGTGGGCAGTTTCACAGCCAACCTGACCGCCTCCGGCAATTGCGATATTCCCGGAAAGAGAAATATCCCCCTTTAGTACTTGTTCTGCAGTATAAATGTTCGGATTATCAATTCCGGGGATATTGGGAATGAGGGCCTTTGCTCCTGTTGCCAGAAGCACAACATCTGCGTGGATCGAATCCATATTTGATTCGGTTACGGGGTGATTATAGTGTATGTTTACGTTTTCCATGCGAGACAGCTGCTCGGCAAAATAGCCTGGGATATGTTTGAGCACACCCTTACATGGGGGAACCATAGCAATATCCAGCTGGCCTCCGCATAGCTTGTCTG
>JAEZGU010000002.1 GCA_023416855.1 Bacillota bacterium | reverse complement strand
AAGATATTGAATCTTTAAAATTATCGCTACTAAATACATATGAAACATCATCTAATGTCAAAAATGATTCCATTGATTCATTTTTTAAACTTATTAAGTCGGGAGTAAGAGACAGCGATAACTTAGTAAGCAAAGGTGTAATGGAAGAAATGACGGAATCACTTTTATTCAGCCAACATGTAAACTTACCTTTAATGCATATGTTTTTGCCTTTAAATTATAATGGTATGTTTATGTTCTCTGAGCTTTGGTTGGGAAAAATTTATGAAGAAAGCTCTGAAAAAAAGAAAAACAATGATTATGTGGAGACCTACAAGGTTTTCGTGACATTTGATATACAAAACTTGGGGTATTTTGAAACAACTTTAGTTTTAAAAGAGTCAAAGTTGTCTTTAGATATATATGTTCCAAATAATCTTTCAAGTAATTTAAAAAAGATTAAAGAAGATTTAATGGATATCCTCAACAAAAACAATCTTAACATTACAAATATAAATGTCCAAGAAAGTGTTAAAAAACGAAGATTCAACGAAGTATTCGCTAATTATATTGAAAGGAAGAGCGGTGTAGATGTCACAGTATAAAGAAAATTCCAAAAGAGCTGTCGCTCTTAAATATGATGCAAATAAAAGCAGTGCGCCAGTTATAGTAGCTTCCGGCTCAGGTTATATTGCTGATAAGGTTGTGGAAATCGCAGAAGAAAATGGAGTTCCCGTTTACAAAGATGATTCTTTGTCTGTTTTGTTGTCTCAGCTTGATATGGGAAGCGAAATACCTGAAGAGCTTTTCAGCTCAATAGTAGATATATACATCTATTTCCTTAATTTCAAACTTTCAAAGGATGAGGTTTAATATGAATGATTTAATATTTGGCTTAGACATCGGTACCCGTTCTGTTGTTGGAGTAGTATGTGAAAATGTAAATGGATCTTTAATTATAAAAGATATTAAGAGTTGTTTTCATAAACAAAGGGCAATGGTTGACGGTCAAATAGAAGATATTGAAGAAGTTAGTAGAATTATTGGTACAATAAAAGATCACCTTGAAAAAAGTCTCAATATTAAATTAGAAAAAGTTAGTATAGCTGCAGCAGGTAGAGCTTTAAAAACTGAGCGCATACTACTTGAAAAAGAAATGGATTTAAGAGTTCCAATTACTCAAGATTTTATTAAAGCTATGGAAACAGAAGCACTTCAATTAGCACAAGAAATGTTTTCTAAAAATACAAATAGTGATTTATTTTATTGTGTAGGTTATAGCGTACTTGGATACAAGTTAGACGAAAAAAGCATGTCAAAAATAGAAGGACATCGTGGTAATAAGGTATCAACAGAAATTATTGCTGCATTTTTGCCACATACTGTTATTGAAGGGCTGTACTCATGCATGGATAAAAACAATCTTGAAGTACGTAATTTAACATTAGAGCCTATTGCCGCTATGGATTTAATTATACCTCCCGAACTAAGACTGTTAAATTTGGCATTAGTTGATATAGGAGCGGGTACTTCAGATATAGCTATATCCAAGGATGGTAGTATTGTTGGTTATGATATGGCAACAATAGCCGGTGATGAAATAACCGAATGTTTAATGAAAAATTATTTAGTGGATTTCAATACAGCAGAGGAATTAAAAGCTTCTCTTGCTGAAAATAATGATTATATATCTATTAAAAACGTTTTAGGGCTTACACAAGATATAGCAAAACAAGAAATTCTTGAATCAATAAAGCCAGCGGTATATGACTTATGTGCTGACATTTCTACAAAAATAACAACACTTAATAATACCCCTCCTGCAGCTATATTTTTAGCAGGCGGAGGAAGTAAGACTCCTTTTTTGAGAGAATATTTATCTGAATTTTTAAATATTCCTCAGTCCAGGATAGCATTAACCGATAAAAACAGTCTTAGAAATGTAGACTTGTCAACATTAGATTATTATGGACCTGAACTAATAACTCCATTAGGAATTGCTTATTCTGTAGTACTTAACAGAAACTATGACTTCTTTAGCGTAACAATTAACAATACAAAAGTAAGACTATACGGCATTAGACAAATGAAAGTTATGGATGCCATATTAATGTCAGGATTTGATACCAAAAAACTTATTGGAATATCCGGAAAAAGTTTAAGGTTTACAGTAAACGGAAAACCTCGTTATTATGCAGGGGAATTTTCTACACCTTCACAAATATTTGTTAATTCAAATATTGCGAACATAGAAACTACTATTAAACCCGGAGATAAAATTGAAGTTATTCCTGCAAAGGATGGAGATACACCCATAATTAAAATTTCTGATATTACAGAAGAAACAACAAGCGGCAAAGTTTATTTCAATGGTATTAAAACTAATCTTTCAACTAAATATTATGCAAATAATGTTGAGGTCAACTCAGATTATATAATTGAAAATTCAGATTCCATAAAAATTGTTCAGCTAAAAACTATTTTAGATTTGTACAAGCTTTATGAAATGAACGAAAACTTCTATACAAGCTATGTCAAAGGTAATTCTGTAAGCTTAGACTTAGAATTGTACGATGGATTAATAATAGATATAGCAAAAGTTAACCAAACAGTTGAGATAGCTGTATCAAGTACGGATGCAAATGATAATGCCTATGAACATATATCAGAAGAAATACCGCAACATGTAGAAGAAATAGATGAAATCGAGGAAGCAGAAAATATAGAAGAAGTTAAAGAAGCAGAAAATATAGAAAATATAGAAATAATTGAAGAGCCAACATTTAGAGTTACATTAAATAATAAACAAATTTATTTACCTAAAAACAAAGATAACATGCCTTATATTTTTGCAGACATGCTAAATTATACTGACATCGATCCTTCAAACCCAAAAGGCAATATAGTATTGCTGCATAATGGCAAAGATGCTTCATATTTAAACTTAATATCTGAAAATGACGAAATAACTATTAAGTGGGATTCTGAATAAATGGGGGGGAAAATATGGAAAATACAGATAAATACGTTAAGATATATAATGTAAATAAAGAACTCATATGTAATGGTCACCTTTTAAGCTTAAACGGTGGAACAATAATGGTGAAGGGTAAAAATTTGCCTATAATAGAAACTAAAACAAAAGTTATAATTGAAATATACAGTGTTCCTACAGGAATTTCGCCATACTTCTGTGAAATTAGCCTGTCTTCATACAATCAGCTTAATGCAAAGATAATCAGAGTCGATCCAATTACAGAAAGAAGAAATGCATTAAAAATAAGAACTGATTTGTCTTTTGAAGTAGATTCTCTTTACAGAAATGATGTAGTTATTGATGATTTGCCTAAAATTACTATCAATATTTTAAATTTAAGCGTAGGTGGAATGTTGATATCATCAAGTTATGATTTTATGATTAAAGATATTTTTGATTTTAAATTTAAAAATAATGGAACCACTATTTTATTAAAGGCGAAAATTATTAGAATTGACAAAAAATATGATAAATTTACAAAAGAATTATCAGGTATATATTACGGCTGTTCATTTGAGAAAATGTCAAACTTCAGCGAATCTGTCATCACAAAATATTTATATGACTGGCAGCTACAATTATAAAGAAATGAATAGGAGATTTTATGAAAAAAATAACGACGATAACTATTGCATTAATAGTATTATTCAGTATTTTTAGCTTTGCTTATGGTTCTGTAAGCAGCAGAAATATTAAAGCAAAATTTTCTGTAACCGATGTATCCGGAACTAATTTTAAAGAAATAAAGATTACTCCATATAACAGTTATGATGATGAAGATTATGAAAGAGAATATAGAATATATTTACCTTCAGGTTATTTCGTAAATGGTACAAGTGCTTCTTTTGTTGCTGATAGAAATGGTAAGTATCCTTTTACTGTATATGATGGAACTTATAAAAAAACATTTACTTATACTGTAAAAGGAATTGGCGAATCTGAAGCAGAAAACAAAGAAGAAAAAAAAGATATATATTTTGACTACAGCTTGATGTATGATTATGAAAAGAAACAAGTTCTTCTAAATATGAAATTGGATAAACTAAGAGCCGTAACAACTCCTACCAATACTTCTATAACAAATGAAGTTAATTATTATATCAAAGAATTAAAAAATAATGTACCATATGATTTCACTTTTAAAATTGATGAAAATAAATATGACTTCAAAGTTATTAAATCAGGTGAATTTTATTTATTGATTTATATTTCACCTGTTAATTATAACGATTATAGCACTGTTGTTGTATATAATGGCTACAACTTCAGCAGTAGTGAATATTTTACAACTACTCCTTCAAAAGATATTTATGATGACAATGGTGATTATCAAGTTGTAGTAAAATCTGAAAACTCTCAGCATATATTCAATTTTGTCATTGACGGAATTGATTACAGAAGACCTTCTGTTGATATTGAGCTTCTTGATAATGATACATTTAATTTGAAGATAGAAGATGATTTTGAACTTGATTATATAATAACATTTGATGGAAAGTATGTTCCTATAAAAAATACAACAAAGGACAAACCTTATACTTACAACCACACTACAGAATTGATATATAGAGGTGAATATACTTTTTTTGTAGTTGATAAAAAAGGAAATAGAACTGTAATTACAAAAGATGTTCAAGATAAATCACTTAGAACTCCTCCAAGGAATCATAAATATAACCCTGAAGTCCATGGTTCTGATTATAATAAAGATTTATTTAAAAATATAGGATTGGAATATAAAAAGCAGAAAGATGATGAAGGAAGGGTATATGAAAATATTCTTCCTGCATATATGAATGGTAAAGACCTATATAATTTTGGTCCCGACTTGCCAATATCAAGAGCTGAAATGATAACTATATTCTGCAGATTAAATAATCTGCCTTACGATAATAGCGCGTATTTAAAAACTAAATTCACAGATATAAGTAATCATTGGGCGAGAGATTATATTGCAATGGGTAGCAGTAAAAAATATGTTTCAGGTTATAAAGATAATACATTTAAACCTGATAACAGTGTTACAAGAGCTGAGTTTTGTCAAATGCTTACTAAAATAAGTGCATATAAAACGTATTTAAACGCTATACCTGCATCTAATAACATAAATTATACCGATATCAGCGGACATTGGGGTGAGAAGGAAATCATCAAAATTGCAAGCAGAAATTTGATTGACAGTGGTGATAAATTCTATCCGGACAAAGCAATAACAAGAGGTGAAGTTGTTCATGCTATAAATTTGCTTTATGGATTTAATCCTTCTTATTTAGAATTAGGATATACAAATTCCTTGTACAATAAAAATTTTAATTTTCAAGATATTAATAGACATAAATATTACAATGATATTATTATCTCTGTAGTTGGTATGTACAGAGAAAAAATAAATTAAATTATCAAGGGGGATTAAAATGGTTGTAAATTACATGGAAGAAATAGTAAGAGATTATGTAGATCATACTTTAAAAAGTGATCCGACGTACGAAAATATTTGCAAATGTGACCAATGTATTGATGACATTATGGCCAAAACACTTAACAACATAAAACCATATTATATAACAACAAAAAAAGGGGAAATTTACGCGGAGTATTCTTCCTTAGCAACTCAAAACCATGCAGAAGTTATTTCAGAAGTCATCAAGGCAATTGAATTTGTATCAAAACATAAGAATCATGATTAAAAGTTATAAGGTTTGTCTTTCTTTACTATAAAACCTCTAAATTATTAAAATTAATTTAGAGGTTTTTATATTTAATTATTATATTTCGTTAGTTTCATTTATGACAATTTTCAAAGCTTGACTAATACTATTATTAATAGTTTCTCTATATTTTAATCTATGATTTTCTTCATTTGGACTTGTAAATTCATCCCTATATCCTTCAATAATTGATTTTTCCATACAGTCAACAATAATGACTGGATCAAATTTATTTGGCTCAAGTACACGTTCTGGAAAACCAATATATTTATAAAAATATCCTAACTTTTTATTCCAAGATAGTGCAATAGCCGGTATGTCCAATGAATATGCTGTAATACATGCGTGAAGTCGATGACAAATAATTGCTTTAAAATTGGAAATCATCTCAGCTAATTCATAGGCACTATTTGGCACATTACAAATATATTTTTCTTTATCAGTAATGTTTAACTTATCTAATATTTTTTCACCTAATTCATTGTCTTTATAAAAACCATTGCAAAATATCTTCCATTTATAGTTTCTTTTTTCAAGTTCTTTTATGATACTTGTCCATATATTAATTAAATCATATTCACTCATACCTAAATTATAATCATCATAAATGTTACTTCTAATCATTCCTAATCCAATTGTATCAGCATTAACATTTTTGTTGATTTTAAAGGCTTCAGAAACCCATACAGCAGAATCAGCAGCTAAAATGGCTTTTTTACCGTTTGTTTTTAAATAAAGATTATTCATTGTATCAATATCATCTCTAACGGATATATGCTTTACAATGTCATCGTTTAGAACTTTCTTCATTAATTTATATCTAAAATCTTTTTCATTATAGATTCCTACTAATCCAACAGCATTGAAAATAACCGGTATATTCATTTCCCTTGCAACTTTTACTATAGCCTCTAATGGTAGTTGGTATTGATGTACTTCACATTCGATTATTCCACCACCATCTATGATAATTAACGAGGCTTCCTTAAATATACTTCTAAAATATTTAATTAATCTCTTTTTTCCATTTGGACTTATTGACCACTCAATGTAAGATAGTATATTACTAATATCCTTATTAAAAAATGAAAACACTTTTTTTAATACATTAATTGTATTATTGCGAATCATATTAAAAGGATCATCTTTCTTATTCCAAAGTACACGCGATTTAACTCTACCAAATAAATCAGCTTGTACTATATAATCTGATTTAGCTAATTTTTTTTTAAATAGATACTGCACTGTTTCAAATATAATATGTTCACCTAAATTTAAATCGTGTATCAACCCACATATAACAATCTTATTCATAAATTATTCCAGCCTTTTGTTTGTTTTTAGAGAAATTTATAAATATCCACTTTTTTACTCTATATGACAGCAAATAAAATATTTCATATATTCCAGCGAATAATAGTTTTAAAATCATTTGATATATCTTGTTCAAATGCATATGATATATCACTTTCATTGTTAATCTCTATTATTTGAGATATGATACTTTTTAAGTATTCAACAAAAAAACTATTATTATGTATTAAGTCAATAGCTTTCTCAAAGTCACATCTTTCACTTCTGCTATTGCCTATAATGTTTATTCCCTTTTCTAAAATTACCCTTGTATTAATTGAAACAGGTTCTTCGCTTACACCTAACAAAGAAATACATCCTTGAGGATTAATCATATCAATCATCTGATTGATAGCAATTTCACTCCCTACTCCACCTACACATTCAAAACAATGATCTAATTGTATATCCTTAGGTATATCATTTATTATAAATGTTTTATCTGAATATGAAAAAAGTTGAATTTTACGCATGTTTTTCCCGAATGAGTATATCTTAGCTTTTGGATATAAGGTCTTTAAAACAATTCCCGTTATAAAACCTACACTTCCATCGCCCCAAATACCTAAAAATTCTTTTTTTGTATTACAAGCTTTTTCAAACGCATCAATAGCGTTAATAGAAACACTTACGAGTTCGCTAAGAACATAAATTTCCGAATAATCATCTGGTAATAGAATAACTCTGTCTCGACGAATCGACAAAATATCTTGCATGAATCCATCAATGCCACTTGACATAAAAACACTATCTTTTTGGTAGTTACCTTTAATATCATTTGTATGTAAAGATGGAATGTTCGGTATTATGACAACTTTTTGTCCAGGTAGAAATTCTTTATTAGGATCATATAAAATTGTACCTATGGCTTCATGTATAAGTGCCATTGGCAACTTTTTGTTTAAAATTTCTTTTTTTCTTTTCCCAAAAAAATAACGATTATCCGCTGCACATATTGACATGTATTCTGGTTTTATTAAAATATTTTCAGTGTCTAAATTTACCTCTCGTTGTACCATTTCTATTCGTTTAGAATCAAAAAGTCTATATATTCTATTAATCATTTTTTTATTTCCTTTATTAAAGAATTAGATACCTCAAGGTCATAAGGAGTTACAATTTTTATATTAAAAGATTCTCCATAAACCATATGAATCTCCATACCATTATTAATAAATAGCCTCATTAGTTCCGACTCTTTTTGAATAGATTTAATATCAATAGTGTCAAAAATATATTTCAATTTTCCTATATTAAAACTTTGTGGAGTTTGTTCAAAGTACATGTGAGACTTTATTGGTATTTCAACAATTCTTTCACCATCTGTTGAATTAATAATTGTATCAGTAGTCGGCATCACCGTATTTACAACTCCATATTGTTTTACTTTTTTTATATTATCATTAATAATCCTTTGAGTTACAAAGGGTCTTATAGCATCATGTGCTACAATAATGTCATCGTCCACAATATCCCACTGTTCTTTAATATATTGAATTATATTAAATGTAGACTCGTTTTTATTAACGCCACCTAATATAACAAATATTCTATCATTCTGAGGAATATATTTTTTAATCAAATCAATCGTATATAAGACCCAATTACTTGGAACAGCTATTATAATCCTATCAATCATAGAATTTATAAAAAACTGTTCAATTGTATGTATTATAATTGGTTTAGAACCAAGCATCAAAAACTGTTTTGGGATATCCATTCGATGCATTCTTGTACCAATTCCACCTGCTAATATTCCTGCATAAATCATTTTTTACTCCTCCTTGATTTTATAGATAATTATAAAATATTTCTAATAATTCTTGAAAATGATTTATAATCATTAATACATAAAAACCCTATATCGGACTTATATATCTGTTCATCATTTCCGCCTATTCCGTAATCATCACCGATATAAATAATATTATCTTTTGTATAATCATATATTTTTGAATACTCATCTAATGCGAACTTCTTATTGAATGGTGGTGGCACAATATCAAACGAAGAAGTTCCTCCTATGAAAACTGTATACTCTTTAAATACTTCTTTTACGTAACTATAAATGGCTCGTCTTTTCTTCCTGTCAGGATCAAACTTTAATTTCTGTTCAAGAATCGCTCCTGTTCCTATTAATGGAAAAGTAATCATGCCGGAATTGTGGTATTCAACTGAATTTCCCTTATAATCTGTATATCCTAACAAACACCTTAATCTTTCAATTCGGTTATTAACATCTTCTATATCAATAGCTACACTATAATCTTTTGTTATTATAAGTTGTCCATTTTTTACTTCTGAATGTTGCATACCATAATTACCTATAATATCTATGGGATAGCAGTTAATTTGTTCATATATCCTATTACAACTTCCGGCACCAATAATAACAAGTTTATATTTATCGCTCAATCTATCTAAAGCTCTTTTATTAAAATCTTCAAGTTTAGTTTTATGTTGTGTCAATGTACCATCTAAATCTAACGCAACCAGTTTTAAATTAGTATAAACCATTAATTACCTCTAAATGTGTTCATAATTTGTTCAGCAATAATCAAATCTTCTGGATAGGTGATCTTATAATTATTATAAAATTCATAATATTTTTTAATTTTGATATCAAAAGGCAACTGTTGAACTGTTGCTGTGATTGATGAATCTTTTGAAAAATACTTAGTCAAGAGATTAAATTTAAATGCCTCAGGTGCCTGAATTAAATAGTATTTACTCCTATCAATAAATTGTTCTCCTTCTTTTCCTAAGCTATCAGTTATATGTTTTGTAGTGATTACAGCATCATACTCTAATAAAAATGATAAGTACAAATCTATTATTTTAGATAATATAAAAGGTCTTGCTGCTTCATGTATAAAAATATTCTCACAACATTGATATCTTTCCTTAATATAATTAATAGCATTATATAATGACCAATTCCTACTAATTCCTCCAACTATACATTTAACTCCATATTTATTCTCAATATTTTTGCTCAAATATTCACTTTGATCAACTACAACTATAAAGTCATCAATTTTATTAGATTTTCGAAATGCTTCAATAGAATAAGAAATTATTTCCTTATCATTTAAATTTAGATATTGTTTAGGTATTGTACTATTAAATCTCGAACCAATTCCCCCTGATAATATTATACCTATATTTTTCAAAATACCGTCTTCCTTTCTAAGTCTATTTCAATCATAAGATTTAAATGCAGATAAATGAATATGTGGTTTGCGTTTGTCTTCTGGCGGAAGCGTCATATAATCACCATAAAGCATTGTTAAATATTCATCATAATTTTTAATAGCGCTAAATAGATATCCTTCGAACCTTAAATCAACCAATTCAAATAAAAATTTTCTTGGCATACCTATCATATGTTTACTTGGATATGGGTGGGTCATGTGCCTTACCAACTCAGTTTTACTATTCTTGTTGCAAATATCGGCAATTAGTCTAATAATACGAAATGCTATATTGTTTGGAATTAGAGAAATGAAATTATACCAAATTCGCATAAGTCTATTTTCATGTATTACTTTTGCACTTTTAGACCATAGAATTTTTCTTAAACAAAAGCATATAAAAGTATAGGGATATCTTAAGATAATACTATCCGGAACACTATCAAGTATAAAAATATCTATAAAGACACCCTTTTGATATTTCATATGTTCATGTCCCACACGTTCATATACAGTTCCTTTACGTCTAATTCTTGCATATCCAACATTATAATGTTTGTCCGTTCGATAATCTTGAAGAAAAAACCGATTATTATCGATCTTATTTTCACCATCACATAATTTAAAGAACTTTTCATATTCATCACGGAGCATAATCACATCGATATCATCATCCCATGGTATAAATCCTT
>JAEZGU010000285.1 GCA_023416855.1 Bacillota bacterium | reverse complement strand
GTGCTCTATTGCAATATAGTCACAAATGTCGCCAAATATTCTAAAGAACTCATCCTCGTCCCCCTCGTCTAAAGCACAGTCTATAATTTTAATATATACCTGCGTTTTAGACCTATTTTTATATAGAAATGTTAAATTACTTATAAATTGCTCGAAATCAAATTCTTCACTTGCAGTTTGGGCATACTTTTGAGAATTGACACCCTGAATGGAAATCCTTACTCTAGTCAAGCCGGCATTTACAAGGTCTGTTGAAAGTTCCGGTGTAAGTAGCACCCCGTTTGTAACAATATCAATTGATGACGCAATTTCCTTTTTAGCAGCGTACTCAACCATTTTTACTATATGCTTATGGAGTAAGGGTTCACCAGTACCTGCAAATCTTAACATTTTAATTTTTTGTGGAAATTGACACAAATCATCTATTGCCTTTTTATAAAGTCCAAAATCCATTAAAGACTTATTAGAGATAAAGCTCCTATCTTGAACAGGAACGGAGTGGATACAGTATTTACACTGAAAATTGCAACCATAGACAGGAAAAACCTGCACTATAAAAGGTGTCTGTAACGGAAGCACTTGTCCAAGATGAGATCTTTCTCCTCCTGGTGTTTGTCCGTCTATTCTTATTGCTTTCATTCTTTCACATCCTTTATAATATTTAGAAGCTTTTCTGAATATTGATCAAGAATATCCTCAGGATGGGAAACATCATCAGGTGCATTGCATGTGGAACACCTTCTATTACACTGCCTTTCGCCGATCAATTGTACTTTCCAAAATTCACGTATTTTTTCCCCATTCCATATTTCATATAAACTATCGTTATGTATATTCCCAAGAACAACTGGCTTGTAAATTGTGTCACAAGGTTCTACGTCTCCATCTGGAAATATACCCAACATGTAAAATGGTAAGGGGCATACTTTACGTTTTTCATGTTTTCTACCATACCTATCATAATCTGCACTCATATCTTTAGTAATGTCAACACCTTCATAGGCAGGAAGCATCTTTTCAATGTACATTCTATCTGTACAGTCTCCAAACAATTTGTAGAACTTTTCTTCCTCCCCTTCTTCAAGGGATATATCTATAATTTTTACATAAAGCTTTGTATTTGTTTTACGAGAGTAGAAGTATTTAATATTTTCAACAAACTTCTCAAAGTCTATGTTAGCCCCACACATTTCCTTATATTTTTTTGATGTTAAGCCTTGAAGAGAAATTCTCATAGTATCCAAACCAGCATCAATTAACCTGTCTGACATTTCATTAGTTAACAGTGCAGCATTTGTAATAAATTCTACCCTTTCTGCTACATCCGCTTCTTTAGCCAACTTTACCATAAGCGGTATATTCTCATTCATAAGTGGTTCACCTTGACCGGTAAGTGATAACATTTTAAACTTATTCGGAAATGCTTTCATTTGATCAATTATCTTTTGATAAGTATCAATAGTCATATTTTGAGGTATGAAATCATACATTTCCTTCATTTTGCTATAGCCTAAAGAGTGCCCACAGTATACGCATTTAAAATTACAATAGGTTGTAGGGAAGATGAACATGCTAAACGGTGTAGAAAGTGGAATAACATTAGCTAATTTTACTCTGTCCGTTCCATAAATTGGTTTTATTTCAGATATCATTTACTTCTACTCCTCCTTTCTATTATGCATAGTCGATTTATATACCAAATAATTGCCTTATTTTCAGTATTCCATGGGTTTTATTAAATCAATTATATTTATAATATGTGTAACATCTTTGAATTCAGCCCTTATTTGTTGTTGTATACTAGTAAAAAATGCAACTGCAGGAATAATAATAATTTTAATATTTTTTTCTTTGATTATTTGGGGGGAATATATTGTTTTTCCATTTAAGCTACTACCTTGTTTCATTTGAGAAACATCAACGAAAAAGATTTTTCCATTCACAATACTTTTAAGTTTTGAAGATAGATCGCCAAAATAATCATTTATTCCCCAAAAGGCAACATTTGTATTATCTCTTAATAAATTTAAAATATTTTTATCAATCTGCTGCACCACTAAATCTATAATAGGAATTTTATGCTTTCTTCCACATTCTCGGCATGTTAATACATTTCTAGTAAAAAATCTAATATTATTCCAATAGTTATAATGATTACATTCAACACACTTACCCTGAAAGCTTATATTACCTTCGCTATAACTTATTTGTATTTCTCGAATATCCTCCGGCTCTTCTAATTCGGTTTGTGGCAATCTTATAATTTGTTCTGCCAGCCAAGCCCTTTCCTGTTGGGACATTTTAGATACGTTGATTGTAGGACATCCTTGCTTAATAAATTCCATTTCATCTTTTATTACACCACTTTTGCATGCGTAATTGTAAAGTTCTGTACCAGGATAAGTTGTAATAAAGTTTAAACTTATACCATAGTATCTGTGAGCCTTCCACCATTCAAGAGTATTGGAAGCTGTCTCAAAAGTTTCTTCAACATCTCCAAAAATAAACCCGCCCTGTATAGTAATACCTGCTTCGTACACCAGTTTTAACGCCTGTTCAGTCTGTTCAATAGTGATATTTTTTTTCATACTCTTAAGAATTCGATTATCTGCACTTTCAAGCCCGAAGCCCATGGTAACGCAATTACTCTCTTTTAGAAGTTTTACTAACTCGGGAGTTATGTCAGTTACACGAAATTGAGCCCACCATTTAATATCATAATTCTTAATTCGATAACAAAACTGCCTTACTCTTTCCATATTGTAAGCAAAAAGTTCATCTGCTATAAAAATATACTTAATGCCATATTCTTTAACTAAGTAATCCAATTCTGTAAAGAAATTATCCAACGAACGTTGTCTATATTTAATTCCACTCGAATGGAAACAAAAAGTACATCTAAATGGACAGGATCGGCTTGATAACATTGTTATTGCATTTGTTTCATTAATGCCTTGCATGCTTGCAACTTCATTCAATATTTTATCAAATCCAAAACCTTTATAATCTGGATAAGGAATATCATCTAAATTTATACATTCTTCTCTAGGATTCGTTTTATTTAATTTTACTCCATCATTATAAATAATACCTTTTATTGAATTTAAATCTCTTCCGTTTTCTAATGCATAAGATAGCTCACAGTTTGTTATTTCACCTTCTCCAATAATCCCAAAATCTACAAGACCAAGAGCTTGCATTGCCGCATATGGAGCACTAGTTATTATTCCGCCTCCAACTATCGTAATTATATCTTTTTTTATCTTCTTCGCTTGAGTTAATATATTCTTTATAGCGTTATATTGAAAGGAAAGTCCACCTGTTGCAATAATATCTATGTTTTTTTCTTCAATTTCTCTTTGTAAGATATCTTCTATAGACCCCTCAATATTGTTTAGGTTTAAAGTAAACACATTAAAACCTGCCTTCTTAAGGCTAGATGATATATATGGGATACCTAAAGGGAAATTATACCATTCACCTATTTTATCTACAAATCTTGGCATTACTAGTAATTGGTTTAATTTAGGCATTTATATACCCCCTTTAATTTATTTAAATAAGTAAACTAATTTATCTGCATCCTCATCAAGATTTTCAAGCGGGTTATTAATCGCGTTAAAACAAGTACAATTATTACATTCGGGTATACTATCCTTTTTCAATTCCAACATTGATCTAAGTAATCTCTTACGTTTATTTCCATTCCATATTTCGAGTAGAGTCTTTTCTTTAACATTGCCCATGGATAAGGATCTGGGTAATCCCGGTACGGGACATGGAAATGTATCAAAATCACAACCTATTTGTAGAAAATAAAAGGATTGTGCACAAACTTTCCTATTAACATCAAGCTCCTCGTTATAAAAATTTTTGCTTCCATCAACAACTTTTTTTAATCTATCCATTTGTTGTTGCATAACTATTAAATGTTCGATATAGATTTTATCAGATATGTTCCCAAAGGTATCAAAAAATAATTTTTCATCATTTTTACTCTTAAGTATAGCATCAATAGCTTTGATATATATTTGTACGGTCTTTTTGTTGTTATATAAATAAGTAAGATTGTTAACAAAAGTATTGAAGTCAATCTTCAATCCACATGTTTCTCTATAC
>JAEZGU010000322.1 GCA_023416855.1 Bacillota bacterium | reverse complement strand
AGATTCAGCAGAAGAGACTAAAAAAAATCCCATATGGGATTTTTTTAATTTGAAGAACAAAGCTGAAGCTATTTATTTGATAATTAATTAACGATGGTTTGACAATTAGAATAACATAGAGTATTATTTCATTTGGAAGATTAAATGATTTGGAGTTGGAAGATGAAATTAATACAAGTAAAGGACAACACATATTGTACTGATGTTGGTTGGACTTATGTTCCATTTTATAAACTAAATGAAAAAGATATTATCATGCTTGATACAGGTTCTCCTGATGAAAGAAATATAATAGAAACGGTATTAAATGAAAATAATTTTAATGTAAAAGGTATTATTAACAGCCACGGCCATCCTGACCATGTTGGAAATAACAAGTACTTCAAAGAAAAGTATAACTGCCCAATAGCCATGCCTATGTATGAAGCAAATATATGCAGCTCAGCCATGAACCTAAAGGCATATTATAGTAATAACACCCTTACAGAAGTTATAAATCAATATGGATTCATGATATTCGAAACAGATGAATATATTACTGACAAACAAGAAGAAATTATTTTTTGCGGAGTGAATTTTAAATTAATGCATACCCCTGGTCATAGTCCATCACATATATGTATAACAACTCCAGACAATGTGGGTTATGTGGCAGATGCAATCATAAGCTACGAAAAAATAGAAACTTCTAAAATACCTTTTGGTTTTGTACTTTTGGAGGACTTGAAAAGCAAAGACAAATTACTGAGTCTTGATTGCAGCAGATACATTGTTGCACATAAAGGAATATATGATGACATAACAAATCTCATAGCTGATAATATACAATTTTTTATAAGCAGAGCAGAAAAAACCTATGATGTGATAGAAGGCAGAATGACCATGGGTGAAATAACAAAGGCTGCCTTAAAAAACTTTCGGGTAATAGCTGAGAATATATACAAATATGAGTTATTATCTAGAATGCTAAGAGCTTACGTAGATTATTTGTATGAAACAGGAAGAATAAGATTGGTAATGGATAAAGGTCTGCGCAAATACGAAAGAAACGAAGATAATAGAAGTGTAGTTTAAAAATATAGTCTAAATACAAGAACCACAAATGTGGTTTTTTATTTTCATCAATTTGAATTTGATAAATGACAGACTCATATAAGAATTAATAACTAATAACAAGAATAAATCAATTATATACTTGCCAGCAAATAATGTATATGTTATCATATTTTATATTTGCAATATTTCGAAACTAAGATAACAGGAGGCTCAAATATGGATGAGAAAGATATATATAAGTTACATGCTGAATTTTGCAAATTTATGGCCAATCCAAAAAGGATAGAAATACTATTCCTATTAGGTGAACAGGAACTATGTGTTGAAGAAATAGCAAGCAAAATGGGCATTAAGGTTCCTAATGTATCTCAACATCTATCAATAATGCGTGAAAAGGGAGTAGTAGAAAATAGACGTGAAGGCACAAAGATTTATTATAAGATTACCAACCCTAAAACTCTAGAAGCATGTCTTATTATGAAAGATGCTATGATTGAACAAATGAAAAAAGACTTAAATATTATAAATAATATAGAAAATTATAAATAAATATTTGCTGAGATCAAGGAGGTTATTATGAAGGTAGGATTAATAAGATGCATGCAAACTGAAGATATGTGCCCTGCATCTACAGATTTTATGGTAATGAAAAATAAAAAAGGGGCATTTGAAGGTGTTGATGAAGACATTGAAGTAATAGGCGTTAATACTTGTGGTGGATGTCCGGGTAAAAAAGCAGTAACTAGGTCACAAGAAATGGTTAAAAGAGGAGCAGATACCATTGTTTTGGCATCTTGCATAACAAGAGGCAACCCCATTGGTTTTCCTTGTCCCAATGCAGAAAGTATGAAACAAGCAATTTTAAAGAAGTTAGGCGACAAAATAAAAATTATCGATTATACTCATTAAAATATAAAGTAAGAGAAGTATAAATTGATACATTGGTATTTTTACATATTTATAATAATACATAGTAATTGTATAAATTATTAAAAACACTGAAAGAGTCTTATTGATATGATTCTTCAGTGTTTTCTTATTATAATATATGATTATTCTAATTATAAATATAATTAATTACTTGAGATGTTCAACTTTTCCAATCCTGAATGCTTCCATCATCTCACTGGTCAGGCTTATGTTTAAATCAGCTGGAGGTATTTCCTCTCTTTCAAGCCATACTCCCAATGCAAGTTCATTTTCATCAAGAGTAATATTGTCATCACCGTCAAGCTCAGCATAAAATCCTGCTAAGAGTGTATCAGTAAAAGGCCATGGCTGGCTTTTATAAAATTTTAGATTCTTAACATTTAATCCAACCTCTTCTTTTACCTCTCTGTGAACAGTCTGTTCCAAACTTTCTCCTATTTCAGCAAAGCCTGCAATAAGAGCATATCTATTGTATCCTCTTCCAGCATACTTAGTTAGCAATAGCTTGTTTCCATTATGCACAGCAACTATAACACAAGGCGAAATGGTAGGGTATGTTTGAAATCCACAGGATTCACAATAAAGCATTCTTTCCTTTTCGGATGGCTTCGTTGGCTTACCGCATTTACTGCAGAAGCGATGATTAACGTACCAGCGGTTTAATTGCCAACCAACAGCACCGGCAAATGACCTCCAGTATTTAATCTCAGTCCTGAATGTGTTGGTGCTTACATAAGCCCATCCATCAACCTCCAGAT
>JAEZGU010000158.1 GCA_023416855.1 Bacillota bacterium | reverse complement strand
TATGACATATGATATTAGGCTAAATATGCCTGTCAATACACCTAAATACTTCAAGTATGCTACATTGTCCACAGGTAAGTCTCCTACAAATTTACCTGTTTGACCATTCATTGCAAATGTATATGTTTTGCCATTCCATATTGTGTTTAGTAACCAAACCGGATATAATGCATATTTTACAGTTCCATTTTCTATTTGTATACTGCTATGCTCTGGTGTTACTGTACTGTAGCCAATAACTGTTGAAAGGAAGGATTGTTCTACACTTTTTTTCGCTCGCTCATTTGCACGCTTTATACTTTCTTCAGCTTCAACATCGTATTTATCAGCTAAATACCCTGCCATATATGCAGTTTGAAAATCTACTGCTTCCTTAAAACTAAACGGTTCAATAGATTCCATTAAAGCATCAGGCATTTTGGTAGAACCATCTACAGGAATTCTTTCAAAAGCTAAACTTCCTTTACGTGAAATCATATAATAACTACTCTGAGTGTAACGATATTTCGAATCACTCCAAGTAGCAACCTTTACTCCTTTATACCTTATATTTGCATCTACATCTGCATTGAACAGCCAATAAGGTACGTATATTCCTTTTATCTCTTTTATATGATTTTGGTCTTTAAATACTTTCGGTAGTAATTTTTTGCCTTTAATGTGCTTTTTTAAACCTTCAATTGCAGCTTTTTTGTCTAATTTAAATGGAATTACGTAGTCTGGACGAAGTAAACCTGAAAATTTTCCTTTAATAACAACCGGGTTGTTGCAAAATGGGCAACTTGTAGCTGCCATATTTTCATCTCCAATTATCTCGCCACCGCAAGATTTACACACATATTCATTCATATTAGAAGCTTCTGTATCTTGCCATGTATGATCTGTTTCTAAATTCCAATTTATATTATCAGGTTTTTCACTATTCAAATCTTCATCTAACTCTTTAAGAGTTTCCATCTCATATTCAGTGTCGCAATATGGGCATTTCATTTTTTGTATATTGCTGTCAAAGCCGATTGCGCCTCCACATGCAAGACATTTATATTCAATTATCATATTATCCACCTTTTTTAAACAGAATCAGAACGACACAATAGTCGTTCTCTATTTGTCTTTTTCATCAAATACATCGCCACACTCAGGGCAGAATTTAGGAGGGTTTGACTGATCATCAGGTTCCCATCCACATTTATTACATTTGTAGCCTAACTTTTGTTTTCCGCATTCTTGACAGAACTTACCTGTATTTAATGCTCCACAAATACATTTCCATTGACCTGCTTGTGTTAATTTTGGATTTCCGCATTCTTTACAAAACTTACCTGTGTTTTTAGTTCCGCAGTTACATTGCCACTCATTTCCCGAAGGAGCTTGTTGTACGTTTTGTTGTCCCATACCATATAATCCCTGAGCATTCATTCCTCCTGCTTGTTGAGCCATTCCCATTCCAACAAAAGCTGACATAGCACCACCTTCATTAGAAGCAGCTGCTCTCATAGCATCGGCTTGAGAACCAACCAAAGTTGCTGCTGCCATTGTAGGGTCACGTAATATAGCTGCACGCTGTGCTTGTTTTATAAGTTCCGCATCTTCTTCAGGCAATGTAATTGGATTTAACCCAATTGATACTACTTGTATTCCTCTTAAACCTATCCATTTGTTTGTTAATGATAAATTCATAATTCCTGCCAACTCTTCTGCATGTCCAGGCAAAGCACTTGGTCTTATGCCTAATTCTGAAATTTTAGCAAAAGCAGGCTGAAGTGCAGATATAAATTCTGCTTTTAATTGACTGTCTATTTCATCGCGAGTGTATTCTCTCTCAACATTTCCGCTTACATTAGTGTAAAATAAAATCGGGTCAACAATCTTATATGAATACACTCCTGAACAGCGTACTGATACATCAATATCCAAACCGATATTTCTATCAACAACACGGAAAGGTATTGGGTTAGGTGTTCCAAATTTATTGTCAATTAATTCTTTAGTATTTATATAGTAAACTCTTTGATCCTTTGCCGTATCTCCACCAAAAGTAAATCTCTTACCTATAGTACTAAATGTTTTTTTAATTTCCTCTCCCAAGTTACCTGTAAAAATACTTGGCTCTGTTGAGGTATCATATGTATATTCTCCGGGTTCTGAGCAAACTTCTACAACTTTTCCTTGCTCAACGATAATCATGCATTGTCCATCAGCTACTGCAATACCTGATCCGTTTGAGATAATATTGTCATTTCCTTTAACATTGGAAGAACGACCTGTAATACGCTTTCCTCCCTTAACTACCAATACTTCTTTTGGCATAGATTCACAGTAGAAAAACTCTTTCCATTGGTCAGCAAGCGTTCCACCCGCAGCACCTATTACAGCTTTTATAAGACCCATAGTAAACTCCCTTCATCAAATAACGTTTTATATAATTATACTAAAAGTAGACAACTATATCCACATTTTTTTCATACTGTGATGATAGATTTAAGAACCCTCAATCGGGTTCTTATAATATTATATTTTTCCTAATTTACTTAAGTCTTTTCTTAACACTTCTACTACATTTTCTCTTGCTTCTGTTAATGGGAGTCTCACTCCTCCTACATTAAATCCCATCAAGTTTAAAGCTGCTTTTACAGGTATGGGGTTTGATATAATGAATAAGTTTTTAAAAATATCTAATAGCTTAAGATGTAATTCTTTTGCCCTTTCTGTATCTTTGGATACAAATGCATCTATCATTTCCTTCATTTCAGGACCTACTACATGAGATGCTACGCTGACTATACCGTAGCAACCTATAGATAATGCAGGAAGCAGCATTGAATCATCTCCGGAATAAATTATAAAATCTTTGGGAACACGTTTTATAATTTCAGCAAATTGAATGATATTTCCACTTGCTTCCTTTAAAGCTACTATATTGTCAATCTGAGCAAGTTTTTCTACTGTTTCAGGTAATATGTTACATCCTGTTCTTCCTGGTACATTGTATAGCATAATCGGTAAATCTACGGAATTGGCAACTTCTTTAAAATGACAATACAAAGAGTCCTGATCGGGTTTATTATAATAAGGTGTAACTATTAGAAGTCCGTCAACCCCCGCATCTAATGCTGCTTTTGCATTTACAATTGTAGTAATTGTATTATTTGTACCTACCCCTGCAATTACTGGAACATCTACACATTTTTTTATAATTTTATATAAATTTATTTTTTCATCATTCGTTAATGTTGGAGCTTCTCCAGTTGTTCCTGTTATGACTAATGCAGTATTCCCCTCATTTACTAATTTTTTTGCCAATGAACATGCAGCTTCGTAATCAACATTTAACTCTTCATCAAAAGGTGTTACCATTGCAGTTATTAATCTTCCCCATTGAAACATCTTATTTCTCCCTTCAAAAAAATATAGTAATTCATTCTATGAAATTGAACAGTAAATTGCTAACAAAAAAGCATCATCATGAATAGAATAAAAGCATCTGGTTATTGCAATAATCTAAAAAATTTAAGGAGTGGTTGATTTTGGATAATTACAATGTAGCAATTGTAGGAGCTATGGGGGCTGTGGGCAAGGAACTCACAAAGATCCTTATTGAAAGACAATTTCCTGTTAAATCTATTAAGTTCTTAGGAACAGCCACCAACGAAGGACGAGAAGTAAGATTTAATAATGAAACATTTTATACAGAAGAGGCTAATGAAGAAGCATTTAAGGGTATTGATATTGCGTTTTTTTGTGTAGAAGCTGAAATTAGCAAATTATTATCCCCTTTAGCAATTAGACAAGGCGCTGTTGTTATAGATAATAGCAATGCTTTTAGAATGGATGATAATGTTCCTTTAGTAGTTCCTGAAGTTAATCCGGAAAGCTTAATAAATCATAACGGCCTTATATCAAATCCAAACTGTTCTACAATACAAATGTTGGTGTCTCTTAAGCCAATACATGATAAATATATTATAAAAAGAATAGTGGTATCAACCTACCAATCAGTATCCGGCACCGGTAGAAATGCAATTGATGAACTAAATAATCAAACAAGAAATTATATTGATAAAAAGGAAATCGAGCACAATGTATATCCATATCAAATACTATTTAATGCTCTTCCTCACATTGATACCTTCATTGATAACGGATACACCAAGGAAGAAATGAAAATGGTAAATGAAACACATAAAATCTTGGATGATAAAATTAAAATAACAGCTACAACAGTTAGGATACCTGTATTCAGAGGGCACTCTGAATCAGTCAATATCGAAACAGAGTTGCCTTTTGAAATAGAAGAAATTAAGAATTTACTTGATAATTTTAAGGGAGTTATTGTATTAGATAACCCCGAAGAAAAGTTGTATCCAATGCCATTGTTCTCACTTAATACCAGCGATGTTTTTGTTGGTCGAATCAGACGGGATTTCACAGTTGAAAACGGACTTAATATGTGGATTGTGGCTGATAACCTAAGAAAAGGCGCGGCATTGAATGCTGTTCAAATAGCCGAATCTCTTATTGAACAAAAATTGATTTAGGAGGCTATTTATGAGCATAATAATTCAGAAGTTTGGCGGAACTTCTCTAAGAAACTTAAGTAAAAAAAGTGAATTTCTTAAACATGTAAATAGAGAAATTGATTTGGGTAATAAGCTTATTGTAGTTGTATCAGCAATGGGTAGGAATGGAGACCCTTATGCTACTGATACGTTTATAAATCTATTAGAAAATATTAATACTGTAATAAACCCGAAGAAGAAGGATTTAATTATGTCAGTTGGGGAGACAATTTCTGCTGCTATGGTATCTCATTTGTTGGAAAGTGAAGGCTTTCCCTCTGAAGCATTAATGGGTTTTCAAGCAGGAATAATTACAGATGATACTTTTAATTCAAGTGAAATAATTGATATAAACACAAACAGAATTCACCAATGTTTAAACGAAAACAAAATTGTTGTAGTTGCAGGTTTCCAAGGGGCAACTAATAATATGGAATTAACCACTCTTGGTAGAGGTGGTAGTGATACAACAGCTGTAGCACTTGGAGGATATTTAGGTGCAGAAAGAGTAGATATTTTTACTGATGTCCCCGGTGTTGCCATTACTGATCCAAGAATAGTACCAAATGCTAAATATTTTAAAAAAATCACCTATGACCATATGTATAATTTAGCTATAAATGGTGCAACTGTAATCCATCCTAAAGCAGTATTGCTTGGAAAACAATATAATATTCCAATTAGAATACTATCAACATTTATAGATGGTCCCGGTACTTTAATAAACAGCGAAAATAGTGATTTGCAAGTAATTGGATTTGGAATTAAAAAATATAAAGACAATTCAATAATATCATTGATTTTTAATAGTAATTGTAATGCTATAATAAAAAAAGAATTGGATAACTTTTTAAAAAATGAAAAAGAGCACATATTGGATGTGGAGTACTATAATGATAAAGTTTCTTTAAGAATAAGAACAGAATTGCTTAATGAATTTACACAAAGACTATATTCTAAGCTAATACAATAAATAAGCGGTGCAGAATCTGCACCGTTAATTTATTGCTATACTAATAATGGTTGTAATTGTTTGCCGATTATTGCTGCCTCTATTGTTTCTTCGATTTTATCAAATTTAGCTACTAAAGAATTAGGTTTATTTATTGCATCATCTTGACCAAATGGTACAAAGTAAATGTTGTTTGTATTTAATAACACCCCAATGTTTTTAGCATTTGCTCCAAGTCCGTCATTAGTTGCTACAGCTAAAATTAGTGGTCTTTGATTTCTTAAGTGTGCTTTACAAGCCATTGTCACTGATGTATCTGTTATTGCATTTGCAAGCTTTGCTATTGTGTTACCTGTGCATGGTGCAACTATTAGTACATCTAATTTGAGCTTTGGACCAACCGGCTCGGCCTCAACTATAGTTTTAATTATTTCCTTGCAAGTAATTTCCTTCAATTTATATTGCCATTCTTCTGCTAAACCAAATCTTGTATCAAATGTTCCTACCGCATTTGATATTATTGGATAAATATCTGCTCCTTTTGTGGCTAAATCTTCAAGTACGGGGAATACATTACTGAAATTACATGATGAGCCTGTTAATGCAAAACCTATTTTTAGTCCTTCTATTGACATATTTAAACATTCAACTCCTCTAAAATATTATAAATTGTGTCCTTTATAACCCTGGCGGCAGTTATTGGTGCCACTTTACCGGGAAGGCCTAAAGCGCTTATTGCCTTTATATCCATCGCTAAAGCTGCTTCAAAATCGACACCACCCGGCTTGGATGCTAAGTCAACTATAATACAGTTATTATCAACACTTTTTAACAATTCCTTATTTAATATCATCTGAGGTATAGTATTGAATACAACATTCATTGTTGGTAAATATGTTTCTAAATCCTTTTGGTGTACCGGTATATATCCATTAGTCTTTATCCAAGCAAGATCACTATAATTTCTTGCTTCCACATATACTTTTGCCCCTATTCCAAGTAACATCCTTGATAAAACCTTTCCTATTCTTCCATACCCTAACACTAAAACATTAGAATTATGAAGGGTAATAGGCATCTCTTCCATTGCAATTTGAATAGCTCCTTCAGCTGTTGGTATAGCATTCAAGACTTGCATTTCTTCTCTAATAAAATAATCTGCTGATTTAATGTTTCTATTTCTTAGTTCATTTTCATGTTCTTTAGTTAATTTACCACAAATTATAATTTGTTTTTCTGACATTAATTTAAACACTTCATTAACTGGTATCTCATCATATGAAAATGGGGCATTAATGTTTATGTTATCCGTAGAAAATGGTAATGGTCCAATAATAATATCAGCATATTCCATTACTTCTTTTAGGTTTATTGACTCATATTTGTACTTTTCGAGCTTATTAAAACCGTAAATTAACACATCATTCCCGTCTTTAGTCAACAGATTTCCAAGCTCTAAACTTCTCTTATCTCCACCTAATATGGTAATTTTCAATTATATAATCCCCCCTTATAAAGTTTTTTACATTATCATATCTAAGCCGTGTGCAACGCAAGCTAAGCTTACATTACCGATGGGATGGTATGATATATGTATTATATCTTATGTTAAAGTGTACTTTTAGTGAGAATTAGATGTGGAGTTGTATTAGAAATTTAACCAATAAAATTTTATTGACTTTATTAAAAAATGTGATTATAATTTCTTATGCTTATTCGGAATTTATAATTACGACAGAGGGTACAAGCTATGAAATTAGTCAGCTTCAATGCACTAAAAACTCTTCATATTAAAGAAGCGCATTACATTAAACCAGAACATTTTTTTAAAGAAAAAGATATAATAAAAGAAGCAGATTGGATACTATATCCTGAATATTGGCAGATAAATTCTCTTGTATATGGACTTAAGAAAAATATTTTTCCTAATATTAATACTTATCATTTAGGTCATAACAAAATAGAAATGACCAGAGCATTTATGACTGTATGCCCACAAAATATTCCATATACTGAAATATTAAGCAACTCCCCTTATAATCAGGAATATATTTTGGACATGTTCTCTTTCCCTTTTATTGCTAAGGAAATAAAAAGCTCAATGGGATACGGAGTACATTTAATAGAAGATAAAAAGCAATTTCAATCTTATTGCAATGATAATGATATACTTTATATACAGGAAAAACTACCAATAGATAGAGACATGCGTATCATTTACTTGGGAGATGAAATCATTTCATCTTATTGGAGAATTGCAGGAGAAAATAGCTTCAAAAATAATGTTGCACAGGGAGGAACAATATCCTATGACAATATTCCTTCAGAAGCTTTAGCTCTAATTGATAAGGTAGCAAAGGAATTAAATATTAATCATGCAGGCTTTGATGTAGCTGAAGTAAATGGTAACTATTATATATTTGAATTCAATGTTCTTTTTGGAACAAAAGGATTAGTGGACAAATCAATTAAATTAGATGAGTTAATTCTTAATTATTTGCAAAAACAAACTCCATCTCTACCTGATCCTCAATCTCCTTACCCAAAGGTTTCATAAAAAAAAGCTATGTATCATATTATTTTGATACATAGCTTAACTTACACTCAGTATTTTTCTATTCCATCCATAGGTTTTATACACCCATAGACCATAAATACACACTATCAAATTACTTACACTCATAGAAATCCAAATGCCGTGCGGGCCTAAATTAGTAAAGTTTTTAAATATTAATATCATAGGCAATCTCACTGCCCACAATCTTCCTACTTCCATTGCCATAGAGAACTTAGTATTACCCGACCCTTGAAATACTCCTTGAAATACACTGAACATTCCCATCAATGGCATAGAAAATGCAACATATTTCATATAAGTTATACCCTGAATAATTACTTCCGGCTCATCTTTAGATTGAATAAAAAAATCAACAATACTCCTATTAAAAATATATATTAATGCACCGCCAATTAATCCAATGTATAAAGCTATCTTTGAAGCTTTTAAAAAACTTTCTGTCGCTCTTTCGTGTTGATTTGCTCCTAAATTTTGACCTATAACTGCTGTCAAGGCCGCTCCAACTCCCATAGCTGGTTGCATTACTAAACTTGTAATCCTATTTACCATACCAAAGGCAGCTAATGTAGCAGTTCCGTACGATACAATAAAACCATTTAAAAATACAAATCCCATTGAAGCACCTGCTTGCCCAATAGATGCAGGCAGTCCAACCCTTACAATTTCATTTTGTATTCGTTTGTCAAATTTAAATCCTTTAAAATTAGGCTTTAATTCATTACTGTCTTTAAATATAAATACAACTCCAAAAAGTGCCAATACAAACCTTGATAGTACTGTTGCCCATGCTGCACCTGCTATTCCCATATTGAATGTAAATATAAACAAAGGATCTAATACAACGTTTATAAAGGCAGAAATTGCACTTAATATAGTTGGTGCTATAGTATTGCCTTGCGCATTCATAATTGAATTAATATTGAAATATAAGAACATAAAAGGTAAATCTAAAAATGATATCCTTAGATAAATATTAGACAATTGAGCAAATTCACCTTCACCACCCATAAGCTTAATTATATATGGACTTGTAATAATGCCTATGATGGTAAACAATATCGACAATAAAAATGAAATAACCATTAATTGAGTTGTATATTTTCTTGCTTCCTTATATTGACCTGCTCCTAACAATTGAGAAAGAAGTGATGTTCCCGCTACAGATAGCCCCATTCCTAAAGCAACAAAAAGAAAATTTACCGGCCAAACAAATGATGTAGCTGCAAAATGAACTGAAGAAATTTTACTTACCCAAATTCCATCTACCAAGTTATATAATGTTTGAATTATGCTATTTATCATTATGGGAATAGATAAAGTCAATAGTACCTTATACATATCCCCTTTTTGTATTAACTCTGATTTGTTTTGATTCACTTTATTAACCTTTCATAATTAGTTTGTGAACATATTTGTATTATAACAAATGAATTAAAAAATGTACAATTAAAACTATTGCTTTTTCACATATCTAAACTCACGGTGATTTGTATCATTAATTCATCATATTCGGAATCGTTTGGTACAACTATTCTACCGGTCAAACCATTAAAAAAACAATCCATATTTTCCTCCAAAAAAATAGAAGTATATAAATATACTTCTAAAGTTATAGTATCTTATGAAAATTTATTTGTGATGTTCCACTTGGTCAGTGGGACGGTTGCTTTTTAAACTTGCTTATTAATAGTCCAATTAATGAAGCCATTGCTAATGTCATTGTTCCCCCGAATATTCCAGATGTAGTTGTACCTGCCTTTTCGTATGACAAAATGTCATTTGCTTCATCATATGCTTTAAAACCATAATCAGGTAATAAAGCTACCTTGTTTTGTATTTCAGCCAATACTTCATGTATTCCACCCAAGTCATTAAATTCAGTGGATCCTATAGTCTTAGATATAGACCATTCAAGTCCATCAGGGCTTGAAGATGCAAACCATGAAAACACACCACCAATCATAACTGCAGCTACTATAATTCCTGCTATTAATTTTTTCATAGAAGCACTTCCTAAATATTCTCTATCAGCTGTTTTCTCTATAATTTCAGGATTTACTCGCCAAACTAAAGCAACTACTGCAGATGTAACAAGACCTTCTACTATACCGATTGCAAGATGTATAGATTGCATCATCATAGCAAAAGTTCCGAAAGATAGTTCTGTTTTACCTGACAATAATGTTTGAATAACAACACTGAAGGATCCTAACTGAAGTCCAATTAATGATGAAATTAATGAAGCGTAAAAGATGCTCTTATAATTAATACCTTTCTTAATTATTTTTTTATAAATTAAAGGATATGCTACAAAACACGTATAGAAGCCAAGATTAAAAACATTACAACCATATGCAAGCAATCCTCCATCTCCAAAAAATAATGCTTGAATTAATAAAATTGAGGCCATGGTTAAGAACCCTGCATGTGGACCTAAAAGTATAGCAAGAAGCATACCTCCCCCAAGATGTCCACTGGATCCAGTACCTAATATTGAAAAATTAATCATTTGAGATGCAAACACAAAGGCTCCCATTGCTCCCATCAACGGTATTTTCTTCTCATCAAAATTATATTCAATATTTTTTATTGAATATGATGTAGTTTTAGCAGTGACAGCAAGCATAATACTCCCTACTGCCGGCGAAATCAACATATCAACCATATGCATAATTACAATCTCCTTTATATTTATTTTACGCCATAACCTTAATTTCTTTGAACTTATCTAAATCTGTATATAATTCTCCCTTGTATGGATTTCTCTTTGTCTTTTTTATTTTATATAACATATAAACAAATACAGCTATATTTGCTATAAGAGCTAATGCCCCAAAAATTGTATAAATAGTGGGATTATAGGTAGACTTCACTACAAACATTCCTGAGTCCTGAAAGTTTGGAAATGTTTGTGCAAACATACACCATATAGCTAAAGTTTGGGCTCTATGCTGTAGCCATGCTCCTTTACCCACAGTAAATGCACAAAGTGTAGGTGCAAGCAATAATGCAAAGCCTGCATACCATGAGTGAGTAGGAATGCAATTATAAGTGTATACAAAATTCCATACATCATATGCTATAATCCAGAACCACAACATATCAGGCCAAAGCATATCTCTGCTTTTATCCTTTTGTGTTTGTTTTCTAATAACTATTCCAAACCAACCTGTTATTGTAATTATATTTAATATACCTGCAGCAGCATTCAAATAATTCCAAGGTCCACCCATCACACCTATTATTTCTCCTTCTATAGGTCCGGAATTCATCATCCAATACGTGAAGCCTACCTCAATATCTCTTGCAACTGCTTCAAGAATATTAATAGCCAATATTAACGGCGGAAAGCATAATGCAACTTTGTTGTCTGCTAATCTCCAAGTAACGTCACCGGTCCTTTTATCCCTTTTCTCAATATGACGAATACACCAAAAACCAATGCAGCCTGCTGTTGCAGAATATACTTTTGCTAAATGAAACCAGTCTGTATACGTAACGTCCTTTAAAACTGTCATCCAAATTACAGTCAGAATAATCGGCAATATAACAAAGCTGAAAAATCCTGCCCATTTCATTCTTCTGGCAAATTCATTAAACAAGAACAAACATGCAAAAACAACAAACCAAATTCCCCAAGCGCTGAGCATTGTTGCTCCTTCTGCGTAATTAAATTCAAACATTTTAACACTCCCCATCTTTTTATAATATTTCTTACGTTAGCACGCAATTATTTCTTTAATTAAAAACTCTTTTCCGCACAATAACTCCCATTTAGTACCTTTACAATGTGGGCATTCTTTTTTGTTTTGGATTAAATTGTAAACCTTGTTGCATTCTTTACAAATTACATTACCCGGAATTATTTCAATTTTTAGTTTTGTAGAATTTAGCATAGTTCCGTAAACTGCAGCCGGATAACATTCCTCAATATACCTTGGTATCATTGAAGACAGTTCTCCTATTTGCAAAACTATTGTATCTATCTCTGTTAAATGATTTTCTCTTGCAATTTTTTCTACAGTTTTTACTACTTCAATAACAACTCCAAGTTCGTGCAAAATACACCTCCTACGAGACAAAACAAAATTATGCTTTGAAAATCTTTTTTACCTTTTTAGCTGTTATTTTAGCCTTACGTTTAAGCACTTGTTTAATAACTACAGGTTTTAATTCTTCAAAAGCAACTCCTTCAGCATCATATTTCCTAACAAGGGAAATAGCATCAAACTTACATTTAGTAGTACATTGACCACATCCCACACATAAGAATTCATCAACAACTGTTGCTCCACAGCTTAAACATCGTTCAGTTTCCTTCAATATTTGTTCTTCAGTAAATGTTCCACGCAAATCTCTAAATGTGTTTTTAGATTTGATTCCATCAACATGAGATGTACTTTGTCTTTCAGTTTGATCATATCCTTGTATTTCAATGTTTTCCTTATCTAATGCACAATACTCTTTTCTATCTCGTCCAATAGTCAAGCTTTGTCCCGGCTGAACATAACGATGAATAGAAATTGCAGCTTCTTTACCTAAAGCAATTGCATCTAATGCAAATTTTGGACCTGTCAATGCATCTCCTCCGGCAAAAACATCATTATCATTAGTTTGCAATGTAAATAAATCTGCTTTAATTGTATTATTTTTGTTAAGTTCAATATTGCTTTCTGCCAAAAGATTTCCCCAATCCATTCCTTGACCTACTGATAACATTACGGCTTCAGCCTTAACTGTAACAGTATTATTTTCATCATAAATTGGATTGAACTTATTGTTTTTATCAAATACTGAAATGCATTTTTTAAACTCTACAGCAACAGCGCGATTATTTTCTACAATTATTCTCTTTGGTCCCCATGAGTTGTTTATTTCAATATCTTCTGATAATGCTTCATCAATTTCCTCTGCTAAAGCAGGCATTTGTTCACGATTTTCCAAACAGTACATTTTTACATGTGTTTTACCAATTCGAGTAGCTGTTCTTGCAACATCTATAGCAACATTGCCACCGCCTATAACTATTACATCCCCTTCAAGTTTTATATCTTTTCCTAAGTTTACATCTCTCATGAATTCGATGCCCGTTATAACATTTGTAGCATCTTCACCTTCAATTCCAAGCTTTCTGCCGGTATTAGCACCTATTGCTATATAAAAAGCTTTAAATCCTTGATTTCTTAGTTCGTTTAGGCTCACATCCTTACCAACCTGAATGCCTGTTTTAAATTCAATACCTAATTGTCTTAAAATATCAATCTCTGCATTTATAACATCCTTTTCTAATCTAAATGCTGGAATACCCAAGGTCAACATTCCACCAAGTACATCTTCCTTTTCAAAGACTGTTACTTTATAGCCTTCAATGGCTAAGTAATAAGCACAGCTAAGACCTGAAGGTCCGGCTCCTATCACAGCAATTTTCTTATCGAAATTATTTCTTATTTTAGGCACAAATCTGTGTTTATCATTTAAATCTTGTTCTGCAATAAACTTTTTGATTTCATCTATTGCAACCGGATCATCAATGTCTCCCCTTGTACAATCAGATTCGCATTTTCGTGGACAAATACGCCCACAAACTGCCGGGAAGGGATTTTCCTGTTTAATAAGCTCTAATGCTTCCCTATACCTTCCTTGAGATGCAAGCTTTATATAACCTTGGACAGCAATATGTGCAGGACAATTAGTTTTGCATGGACTTGTACCGGTATCAACCACAACTTTTCTGTTTGTGCGATAATCGGAATTCCATTTGTCTGGTCCCCACTCTGTATCTCTTGGAGTTTCCTCCCTTTTTATTTCTGTAACAACAGGGGTTTTTGAACATAGTTTCTGCCCTAATTGCAATGCATTTACTGGACAATTTTGAACACACTCACCACAGGCAACGCACTTTTCCTTATCTACTTTAGAAACATAATTTGAACGAACCATATCAGCATTAATGAACATAGATGCAGTTCTCAAAGATAAACATGAACATCCACAACAATTGCATATGGCATGTGTTTTGCCTGATCCGTCTAAATTAGGTATTTGGTGCATTAAGCCGTTCTCTTCTGCTCTTTTAATAATTTCAAATGCTTCTTCTCGTGTTATTTGTCTACCTCTATTAGTTCGTATATAATACTCAGCAGCATGACCCATCTGAATACACATATCTTCCTTTAAATGACCACAACCTTCTCCCATTACTTCTCTTGCTGTACGACACGAACAGTCTGATACAGTAAAAATGTCATTATCATTTAAGTATTTAGAAACTTCCTCATATGATGCTCTTCTTGTTTCTCCTTCGATAGCGTGCTCTATGGGAATTACTCTCATTAAGCCTACTCCTACAGGGAAGTTTCCTGCTGTCTTTGGTCCTCTTACTCTTCCATAGGCTTCAAAAGCTCTGGCAATTTGAGGATACTTTTCTACATTCTTTTTATTGTTGACCATCATTTCCATGATTCCAGGAACCCATGTCTCATACCAAAATGTATCTTCACCATCTATTTCATTAACAAAGCATACGCCTATTTCTGCTAACTCTAACAATAGCTCTGCTGTTCTTTCAACAGTCTTTCCGCATAAAGGAGCAATGTCTTTAGCAGTAACTTTTTTACGGATTTCCATACAAAGAACTACTTCTGCCATTTCCTCCGTAACAACAGGTTCAAGAATTAGATATTCAGGATCAGTAGCTTTAATTTCATCTTTAGACCCACGCTTTTTTCTACTAATATGATTCGCAAGATCAAGTACCTTTTCTTTAACCATAACCATCCCCCTGCTATTTGTTTTTCCAATTATTTATTTGAGTGCGAATCCAGTCAGCCCATACATCAATTCCTTCACCTGTTTTAGCTGAAATTGGTATAACTTCAATATTTGGATTTAACTTTTTTACTCTTTCCTTAACAGTCTCAATATCAAAGTTGAAATATTCAGCTGCATCTATTTTGTTAATTAACAAAACATCAACTATTGAGAACATTAAAGGATATTTTAATGGCTTATCATCACCCTCAGGTATGCTTAATATCATAGCGTTTTTTGACGCACCTGTATCAAATTCTGCTGGGCACACTAAATTACCAACATTCTCTAATATTACAAAATCAATATTTTCAGTTCCAAGACCGTCCAAGCCTTGTTTTGTCATTTCAGCATCAAGATGACACATCCCTCCCGTATGCAGCTGGATAACCTTTGTGCCGGTTTGAGATACCTTGTATGCATCCACATCTGAATCAATATCAGCTTCTAATATGCCAATATTCATTTCGTCTTTTAAAGCTTCAATAGTTCTTAATACCGTTGTTGTTTTGCCTGAACCTGGGGATGACATTAAATTTAATAAAAAGACACCTTGTTTTTTTAGTTCTTCTCTTAGCAAATCTGCCTGATGGTCATTATTGCTAAAAACACTTTCTTTTATTTCTAAAATTTTGTATGGCTTCATAGACTCTCCCCCACATTATTATTTATTTTATAAAACATAACACTTGTTATGTTTTATTATATTAAATATGTTTTACTTTGTCAATAAATTAACACATAATATTGGAAAATAATTTAAATAATATAAATTATTGTAATTTTCAAATAATAATCTTATAATAAGTTGACACAGATATTGTAGAAATATGATATACTGTTTTTAACGAGGTGAAAAATGAGCGAAATTCAACCAAATCAAAAGAAACAAAATATTTTAAATGCAGCTATTAATGTATTTATTGAAAAGGGCTTTGAGGATGCGAGTATGCGCGATATAGCGGCTGAAGCCGGACTTACTACCGGCGCCATATATCATCATTATAAAAACAAAGATGAACTTTTTTATCATGCGGTAAAAGAAGCTATGTACTTTGCCCACAAATTATCAGAAAAAGATGAAAGCAGTAAAATTAAAAGCAATGAAAGCATGTTAAAAGAAATAAGCAACAAGGTCAGAGAACGTATGTCAAAGGTAAATGAACAGCGCCTATTTGTTTTATTAATAAGCTATGTTGTATCAAAGGGTGGACGTTTAGGTGAAAGCTTTAAACAAGATTATATGGAAATAATAGATAAAGTTGCGGATATGTACTTTTATGCTTTTGGTGTTAAAAATGAAGACTATAAAAAAAGCCTTGCTTCAATTTTAATTGCTGCCTTAGATGGAGTAGCAATGCAATATTCTCTTGGAATTTTAAGTCAGGATGACCAGAAATATAAAGATACATTTATTAGTTTTTTTGCTGAAAGTATACCAGCATTTATGCGAAAAAATAGACACTAAATTATAGTGTCTTTACTATACTTGTTTAATATTCATTAATTATGATTACCTATTTCGTAACACCATTTTGCTATTTCTGCTATAAGCTGTAATGGTAAAGGTTTATTATAAGGAAACTGAATAGCACCTTTGCTTGTTTTATAATCAGTAAGCTTGTCACTGAAATGAGCAACTGCTTTACCACCTGGGTACAAGCCAATATGCTTCTTAAATGCAGCAAAATGAATGATGTTTTGTTTTTGCCAATAAGTAGGCATGCTCCACGAGATGCGCTCTTCTGCATTAGGCAGCGTAGCGCGTAATGTTTCCCTTACAGTATTAAGCAAAGTTTGAACTTCTTCCGGTTGCGCTTCAATATAAGAATCAATTGTTTTTGGTGGTTCACCGCAATAATGGTCTTGATTTGTGTTTTTGAACTCTCTTTTACATTTAGGACATTGCCACATATATTTTACCTCTCAATTTTGATATTTTCAATTCTAAACAATTTCTCTATCTTTTTTCTTTATTATTAAATATTTGATATTTTTTATAATAATATATACCACCAATGCAAATTAATAAACCAACCACGGCAGGTTTTAATATAGACATTCCCGCTCCTCCACTAAATACAACGCTCCATAAAACCTTCAAAACTGCAGCAGCAATAATAACCCCTAAAAGTAATTTCCAGTTTCTTTTCCACGCTGCCAAAATGAGAGCTATAAAAAATATCGGAACAGTCAGACTCATTATTATTTTAGGTGCTGTCCATACGCCCTTTAAATATTCCATTTCATATGATAAAAATGAAATTACCTGAGGATCGCTTGTTTCAGGCGCAGCAAACCAAAACATACTAGTAAATAATGCAAATATTGAAATAAAAATTCCTGCTAAGCTTCTCTTAAAAGCAAATAATACAATAGGAATAATAAACAAAGGTCTTATATACCAGCTTAATACATTATGGTGCCTTGCAAATGCCCAACTAAAAAACAAATCATTTGTTAGAAATACTGTTACAAATATTACTGTTGCAGCTGCAAATACAATTCCCAATATAAAGTCAATTTTTTTATACATAGTTAACTCCTTAATTTTTATTGTTTATTCCACAAAATATAATTTCAAGTAATGAATCAATAAGTTCATTCACATCCTCATAATGCTTTATATAATTAATGTCACCATACTTATTCATCATATATTCATTTACTGTTTTATTAAGAGACTGTAGCATAATACTTAAGGCTAAAGTGTTAACCTCAAAACTAATATCGCCTTTTAATTTAGCATGATCAATCATTTTGACAAAAAATGATTCTGAATGCTTATCTCCTTCTTTGATTACTGCTGACTTTGCAGCTTCATTGCTATCTTTAGAAAATTGTTCTAATAAAGCCACGTATTGAGGATATTCATTTGCAAATTCAATACCTTTAATAAACAATAAACGAATCTGTTCCCGAAGTGTTAACTCTTCAAATTTATCTAAAATTACATTGAAAAAATTAATCTTTTTTTCTATAGCTGTAGTCATAATATAAATATATAAATCTAATTTATCCTCAAAATATTGATAAAAGCTTCCTTTGGCAATATTTGATTTCTTGCATATTAGATTAACGCTGACTAAATCATAATTAGCAGTAGAAAACTCGTCAATAGCTACAGAAATAATTAGACTTCTTTTGTTCTCTGATAAGTTAAAAAAAACTTTATTTGGCATATTTAAACCTCCCCTTGTCTATGTGACCAAGTGGTCATGTGTTTACATTAATAATATGACCACATGGTCACAATGTCAATGTAAATATTTCAAAAAACTGCAAAAAATTAGAAAGCACTCTATATAACTTAGAGTGCACTTTAATATATTTAATTGCCTGCTAAACTAACAGAGTATCTGTAACATCTATCATATCTATAACCATATCAATTTTATCTATAGCCTTGTCAATGGCGCTTTTTCTTTCTTCTTCAGTTGTACCTGTACTATCAACTAAAAGTCTTTCAAAATTATTAATTCCTATAAACTTCATAATATCTTCAATATAATCTAAACCCTTGTTAAGCATTGGTCGCATTAACCATGCTATATTTCCACCTGAAGATTGAATATAGATAACAGTCCTATTTTTATCATTTAATAATCCCTCAGGCTTCCCTCCATTTTCAGGGAAGTTTACTGTTTTATGCGCTTGTACTATACAATCCACATATTCCTTTAGTGGTGCAGGAAATGACAAATTCCACATAGGAGCAGCTATAACATAAACATCTGCTTCTATAAATTGGTCGCAGAGCTTGACAATTTTATGAACTTCCTTTTGTTGATTTTCCGATAGCTTGCTTGCTGCTTTTTCATTTACAACACAATTTCTATCTTCAAAATACTCATATTCTAATCTTGGTATATGCTCTTTATATAAATCTAATTCCTCAACCTTAAATTCCGAATATTTATTACAAAACTTATTAACAAAGGCTCTTCCAACCGTCTTGCTTGCTGACAGGCTTTCCGGTTTTGAATTACACGTAATGTATAATAGTTTTTTCAAAATAACAACTCCTTTAAATTATTTTAATATTTAATTTTAGTATTTGAATAATATTAATATTTATTACTTAAAAATCATATTTTTATTTTATAGCATCTCAAAAAAAAATATGATACTCATCAATAAAAAACTTTAAATTTTTGGCTAAAAGTGGTAAAATGTACGTGTCAACGTATAAAGCAATATTGCTTATCATAATATCTTAAAGCATATTTAACACAAAATATAATTGGAAGGAAGGTCGTATTTTGTTAAAACATGAAGGTATAAGGCAAATCTCGGTTCGGCCAGAAGCATTAGAAATAATAAATGAAATTAAAAAGGTGATCATTGGAAAAGATGATGTTATTGAAAAAGTGTTAATGACAATACTTGCAAAAGGTCATATTTTATTAGAAGATACGCCAGGTGTAGGTAAGACAACCCTTGCCCTCGCTTTTTCCAAAACAATGGGATTGGATTATAAACGTATTCAATTTACACCGGAAATAATGCCAGCAGATGTGGTTGGTTTTTCTGTTTATAATAAAGACAAGGAAAAACTCATATATCAACCAGGAGCAGTTTTGTGTAATCTTCTGCTTGTTGATGAGATTAACCGAGCCAGTACCAAAACACAGAGTGCTTTGTTAGAGGCAATGGAAGAATGCTCCGTTACAGTGGATGGGGTTACGCGCCAACTGCCTAAACCTTTTAATGTTATTGCAACGCAAAACCCTATTGGTTCAGCAGGTACTCAACTACTGCCTGAATCACAAATGGATCGATTCATGGTCCGCCTTTCAATGGGTTACCCAGAATTACAGGATGAAATAAAAATTTTAAAAAATAAACAAACAAGAGATACACTACAGTCGTTAAAACAAACAACTAATTCAATGGATATTTTACGTATGCAGGAACAAGTAGATAATATTTATATAAATGAAGATATTTATGTGTATATAGCTCGCCTCGCATTAGCTACAAGAGAAAATCAATTGATTCGCCTTGGTATAAGCCCAAGAGGTTCCATAGCACTTACGAGAATGAGCAAAGCTGCTGCATGGCTTTCAGGAAGAGATTATGTTATACCATCAGATGTACAGTTTGTATTTTTTGATGTATTTGAACATCGTATAATCCTTAATTCACAGGTAAGCCTTGGTAATGCAACATCCAAAAGCATTTTAACAAGAATCATGCAGACAGTTTTTCCACCTAGCATCTCTTAGGAAGTGAGCTATTATATGATAGTAAAAAGATTTCAGTATGGATTGCTCTTATTAGCTGCCATTGTCTTTCACATTTATGTAGTAGACTATATCTCATTTTGGATTCTTGCACTTTTAATTATGCTACCAGTAATTTCTGCTATAATTACAGTGCTAACATTAAGAGGAATAGCTGCAGAGCTTATTATTAAAACCGCCGCTGTTCAAACAGATGATGTAATTCCTATACATCTGAAAATATATAACAGATATTTCATTTCAGCACTTAATGTTAAAATAAAACTAACTATAAGAAATGAGTTGCTGCAACAAGAACAAGTTAGAACTTTTTTCATTACTGCTAACCATAACGAACAAACTATAGAGCAAACCATCTCTTCGCAATATTGTGGTATGTTGAAATGTAGTATTTCAGAGCTGCGAGTATATGATGCTCTATGGTTATTTTCATTTTGTAAAAATATTGAGTCAGACCATTTTATTGCAGTTCTTCCATCTATTTATTCTTTATTGGCTATTAATTCTGCAACTCTACAGGATATACAAAACAATATAACTTCAACAGTAATAAAAGGAAATGATCCTTCGGAAATTATTGATGTCCGTGAATATCGAGATGGAGATAGAGTCACAAGGATACACTGGAAACTTTCCGACAAATATGACCAGCTCATGGTAAAAAGTTTTGGTGATCCTACCTCAAATGATTTATTAATGCTTTTTGATCTAAATGGTAATAGCAATGAGCAAATCAGCGGCCTGCTTGATGTAGTCTACTCCATATCTGATTTTTTGTTAAAAAACCAAATTGCTTATGAAATGAAGTGGTATGACAGTCTCCATGAAAAATTAATACATAATATCATTGCACAGAACAATGATTTGAGAATAGTTTTTGAGTCCGTTTTATCTAATGGCAGAGCTCAAAAACAACCTTGGACATTTAAAAATTGTTGCGATAGTTATGATAACAAAGTATATTCGGTTGTATTATATATTTGCTCTGAAATTACATCAAATTCTATAGCTCTTATTCAAAAGCTCTATTCAAGAAGTCACCTTAAAATTTTACTGGTGGCAGAATCAAGAAACTCGAATACAGAATTGACATTCATAGATTTAAAAAATATAAAGGACAGTCTTAATAGCCTTGTAATATAACAATTTTGTAGTATCAGGAGAGATATTATGAAGCATGGACTTAAATTAGAGAATCCTAACCTATTAGCATTAAATTTCTCTAACAAAATACAATTTACTTTTTATTTCACATTTATGATTTTAGGAATTTTAGGGGCATATGGATGTTTTTATACTTCTTTTTCCCTTCCACTTTCATTGCAAATTTTCATGACCTATTTAATTGTATTTTGTGCTGTCTTTACTATTATATTTTTATTTAAATTTAGGTATATAATTTTGCTAATACCAATTTTAGTAGTTAGTTTTTTTGTTTTTTTTCATCAAATCAATTTGATTGATGAATTAACCACCAATATAACACAGGGGTTTTACCATACATACAATTCAGTCATTACAGCATACTCCAACAAAGTTCAATACCCCATTTTTACTTATCCCACTGCTCCTGCTTCTATTAACGAGATAATTGCATATGTAACAATATTTGCAGTTATTTCTTTATTGTTTTATTCATTTTTAATAGCTTGGATACTTGTTCATAAAAAAAACACATTCTTGTGTTTTTTGTTAACCGCTCCATTTTTAGTACTACCATTAATATGTAATATCATTCCAAAGTATTCATCAGTAGCAGTGCTATAT